>NZ_JADBGG010000002.1 GCF_014873765.1 Desulfomicrobium macestii
GCCAGAGAAGGCCCTCGATTGTTCAGAAGTATTTCCACGGACAACATGTTCGATACGCAGCCTAAAATGTTAACTGTTTAGGGCTCGGAGTAATAAATTCGGTCGTGGTTGTAACGAATGCACCGTAGGGGCAGACCTGCGTGTCTGCCCATTCCCGCGATGCCGGGCGGTCACGCGGGACCAAAGGCAGGGCGGTCACGTAGGACCAAAGGCCGGGCGGTCACGCAGGACCGCCCCTACGGGGATGGGTCGTCATTAATACGGCCGTGGTTGTGACGAATGCACCGTAGGGGCAGACCTGCGTGTCTGCCCTTTCCCGCGATGCCGGGCGGTCACGTGGGGCCAAAGGCAGGGCGGTCACGCAGGACCGCCCCTACGATAGGTGCGGGTTTGGTTGACGGGTCGTGTTTGATGCGGTCGGGGTTATGACGAATGCACCGTAGGGGCAGACCTGCGTGTCTGCCCATTCCCGCGATGCCGGGCGGTCACGCGGGGCGGAATGCCGGGCGGTCACGCAGGACCGCCCCTACGATAGGCGCGGATTTGGTTGACGGGTCGTCATTAATACGGCCGGGGTTGTAACGAATGCACCGTAGGGGCAGACCTGCGTGTCTGCCCATTCCCGCGATGCAGGGCGGTCACGCAGGACCAAAGGCAGGGCGGTCACGCAGGACCGCCCCTACGGTTTGATGTACGCGCAGCCCTGCTGCTGCAATTTGATCAGGGCGACTACGCCGGCGGGGACGGTTTCGCATCCGGGGCAGAGGTCTTCCTCGGGGATTTCGAAGGCGCGCAGGGCGTTCTGGCACACGAAGACCGTCACTTCGGACTGGATCAGGTTCTTGATGCGCGTCAGGAATTCGTCCTCGCCGTTCTTGCGGAAAAATTTGACCGCGGGTCCATTGACCAGCAGATTGATGCGTGCTCCCGGCTTGGCGGCGCGCAGGTTTTCCATGTTGGTCAGGGCGATGCGCAGAACCTTTTCTTCGTCCAGGTCCAGGTGAAAGACGACCTTCATCGAGATCTCCTCGGTTGATGTTGAAAATTGCATTGATACAGGCGGACTACGATCCGGTGCCGATGCCGCGATTACTCAAGTTGTCCCGGTGTGTGCTGGCGTAAAACGGGGACAGCCCTTCAGGCAAGAGCCTGTTTTGGCCCTGGCGCAAGCCGTCGAGATAGTCGATGGTGCCGTCCAGAATGTCCTTGCCGCCCATGGGTCCGTGCGATGGGATGATCCTACACGCTCCCGGGTGCTTGCGCCAGCGCAGAAGCTCCCCTATCCACGCATCGAGGTCGCAGCCTGCGGGCACGCAGGGCAGGGGCAGTTCCACCGCGTCCCCGGCCAGCAGAAGCTCCATTTCCGGGATGAAAGCCACGAGGGTGTCCGGGGTGTGTCCGGGCAGGGAGTGCAGCTGGACCGTGAGGCCACCGAGGTCAAGGTCGAGGCGGCCTTCGAAGGTGATGTGCGGGGGGATGAGCTTGACCTCGTCCCACCTGCCCGGTTCCCGGGCCTGCATGTCGGCCAGGGTCTGCCCGGCCTCGACCTCGAACCGCCGGGCGCAGTCCGAGTGGCCGATGACGACGGGATTGTCCAGGGCTGCCGTGCCCTGCACGTGGTCCCAGTCGGCGTGGCTGTAGACGGCCAGACACTGCTGTCCGGCGCAGATTTGGGCGAAGCTGGCCATGTCGCGCGGACTGGTCAAGGTGTCCCAGATCAGGCAGAACCGGGTTCCCCGGATCAGGACGCTGCGGACCGAAAAGTCCCCCGCGTCGATTTCGTGGATCGCGCTGAAGTGGCTCATGGCGGTCGCTTACGGTGTTTTCGGCGGGCAGGGAAGAGGAAACATTGGATGAAGATCAGCTTGAAACGAGGAGTCTCGATGCCTTTGCATGATGAAACTTCCGCCTGGGATTCTCTGATCGGTCGGCTGCGTGAAGTGGGCCCTGTCACCGTGGCCTTTTCCGGCGGGATCGACAGCCGTTTTTTGGCCCATGCAGGGCTGCTGGCCGGAGTGTCGGTGGAGCTTGTGCATGTCCGTGGTCCACATGTCGCTCCCGAAGAGTCCGAATACGCTCTCGCGTGGGCTGTGAGCATGGGGCTGCCCTGGAAATTGCTGCGGCTTGATCCCTTGCATCTGCCTGAAGTCGCGGCCGGTTCGAAGGCGCGTTGCTATGAATGCAAGCGGTTTCTTTTCGAGCAGATACTGTCCGTCGCCACGGCGCCTGTCTGTGACGGTTCCAACGCCTCGGACGCCCGGCAGTTCCGTCCCGGAAGGCGGGCATTGCTTGAACTTGGCATCCGCTCTCCCCTGGCAGAAGTCGGATTGACCAAGGACATGATCCGCGCCCTGGCCAGGAAGACGGGCCTCGCGCGCCCGGAGCAGCAGGCCCGGGCCTGTCTGCTGACCCGCCTGCCGTATGGCCTGGCGCCTGATGCGCGGCTATTGGCGCGTCTGGCCGCAGGGGAGCGGGCCGTGGAAGAGGCTTTGCAAGCGGCGGGACATGAGGAATTCCCCTTCAGGCTGCGACTTGGCGACCGGGGATGCCATGAACTGCATCTTGGCCGTGAGATTCATTCATCCCGAATGCTCTGCATGTTGGAGGAGGTTCTTCTTGCCGAGGGTTTTTCACGCATCGCGGTGCGCTGCGTGTCACAACTGAGCGGCTATTTCGACAGAATGGATGATGAGCAAAAAACGCAATCCTTTCTTGCAGAGGGGCGTGTCGGAATGTTAGAGAGCGCACAAGACGATTGATCAGGTCCTTTGCGTGCGTGCCATGGTGGCGCCGCGCTGTAATCCATGCTTGGAATGATCAATCGTCTTTTTTTTATAGCCAGCGGGACCGCTTGAATATCAGGAATATGCCCGCTCCCGCCAGTGCGACGCCCAGGCAGAATGCGGCAAAGCCCCATGGGCTGCCGGATCCGGGGATGCCGCCCACGTTGATGCCGAAAAGTCCCGTCAAGAATCCCAGTGGAAGAAAGATGACCGTCACCACCGAGAGCAGGAACATGCGCCGGTTCAGCTGTTCCGAGGCGTGGTTCACAAACTCCTCGTGGGCGAGGGCCGCGCGTTCACGCACCGCGTCAAGATCTTCTATGTGCCGAATGAGCTCGTCAGTGGTTTCGCGAATCCGGAAATGATCGTCCGGGCTCATCCATGGCACCTGCTCGGTGGTCAGCCGTGACAGAGCCTCGCGCTGTGGCGCGAGGTAGCGGCGGAGCGCGATGGCCTGCCTGCGCAGATCGGCCAGGCTTTCGCGGGCCCTGGCATCCTTGTGTTCGACGATCCTCTCTTCCACCTCGGCCATGTTGTCTTCCAGTGCCTCGATGACCTCTCCGATGTTGTCCGTCATGAGCCCGAGCAACATCACCAGGAATTCCCCGCTGCTGCGTGGGCCGTGTCCCGCTTCGAGCATGGACTGGATTGCTTCCACGGATTTGAGCCGGCGCTTGCGCGTGGAGATGATCCGGCCGTCCTCGATCCATAATCTTATGGAGACCATGTCCTCGGGTTCGGCGCCGGGATTGAGGTTCACCCCGCGCAACGTCAGGAGCAGCCCCTCGCCGTGATGCAGTACGCGAGGCCGTGTTTCCTCGTCGAGTAAAGATTCCGCCACAGGAATGCTCAGCAATTCGGAGCGCAGCAGCCAGTCCCGGGTTTCCGGGTCGGCATAGTTCAGGTGGAACCATGCGAGGCCGTCGTTTCGGGGCACGTCCTGTCCCGGCACCCAGGCCTGAAGCGCTCCATGTCCCCGCCCGTCGAGAATTCGGAAAGCGTTTAAAGGCAATGATTCTGGCGTAGTCATTTCATGGGCTCCGCTGTCACCATGCATTGTATTCATTGGCTTTCAAAGGGTGACGCGCCTAGTTCCAGGGCGATTTGCACGACAGGGGAATGCAGTCGGTGCGAATCCAGCGGTCCCGGCCTTCCTGCTTGGCCTGGTAAAGTCCCTGGTCGGCGGCCTGGATCAAGTCTGCCGGGATGCAGCCGGGAATCGGGATGACCGTGCTCACTCCAAGGCTTACGGTGACCACGCTCTGGACCGGCGAGTCCAGGTGTTCGATCGCAAGTTCGGCCACGGTCCGGCGCATGCTCTCCGCCACTAGCTGCGCTCCCTCGGCGCCGGTGCCCGGCAGGATGGCCGCGAATTCCTCACCGCCATAGCGCGCGACCATGTCGGCGGGTCGTCGCATCATGCCTGCCAGGGCCGAGGCCACGCGGCACAGGCAGCAGTCGCCGGCCAGATGTCCGTAGCGGTCGTTGAAAAGCTTGAAATGATCCACATCCAGGATGATCAGCGAGAGCGGGGTTTTTTCGCGGGCCATGCGGTTCCACTCCAGATTGAGCATCTCGTCGAATTGACGGCGGTTGGGGATGCCGGTCAGCCCGTCAAGGGACGACAGGAGTTGCAGCTGGCGGTTTTTTTCCTCCAGTTCGGCCTGCAGCAGATTGAGTTCTGCGATTCTGGCGTCAAGTTCCCTGGTCTTGCTTTGCAGTGCATGCCGCTGGCGGTGAATTTCCAGGAATATGCGGACCTTGCAGAAGAGCATTTGCGGGTCCAGGGGCTTGAACAGATAGTCCACGGCCCCGGAATCGTACCCGCGAAAAATGTGCTGATGCTCGGTATGGCTGGCGGTTACGAAGATGATGGGGATGTGCCGGGTGCGTTTGTTGCCGCGCATCAGTTCCGCCGTTTCAAAACCGTCCATGTCCGGCATCTGTACGTCCAGAAGCACCAGGGCGAAATCGTGGTCCAGCAGGCTGGCTAGGGCTTCCTGGCCTGATCCCGCGCGCACGATGTTCAGCTCCGGGTTTTCCAGGAGATGTTCAAGAGTCAGCAGGTTTTCCGGGCGATCGTCCACGATCAGGATGTCAATCGGTGTTGGCATGGCTCGGTCCAATAAGGAGGTTGTTCAAAAAAGGGGCGATCTCGCGCAAAGGCAAGACATGGTCCACGTTGGTGGATTCCAGGGCGGCCCGTGGCATGGCGTCCGCCAGGGCCGATTCCGGGGACTGCACGACGGCCAGGCCTCCTCGGCGCTTGATGCGGGCCAGCCCTTTGGCCCCGTCCTGGTTGGCTCCGGTCAGGACCACGCCGATGAGCGCGGCGCCGAAGGCGTCGGAGGCGGTCTCGAAGAGCACATCCACCGAGGGCCGCGAAAAATTCACTTTCGGGTCAACGCTAAGGGAAAGGCTTCCGTCCGGTTCCACCAGCAGATGATAATCGGGTGGAGCCACATACGCCACGCCCGCCTGCAGAAACTCCTTGTCCTCGGCCTCCTTGACCTTGAGTCCGCTCACCTCGTCCAGGCGGAGCGCAAGATAGGAGTCGGCCTGTGGCGAAAGGTGCTGCACGATGAGCACGGGTACGGAGAGGTCCTTGCGCAGGCCCGGGACAAGAATCTTGAGGGCTTCGAGACCACCGGACGAAACTCCGACAACCACTGCCTTGAACGCTCTTTTCATGCGTCCCTGCGCTTGCGGTAAATTTTTTCTTTTTCCCGCACGACTTCAAATTTTTCCGCATGCCTGGAAAATTTGAGACTCTCCTTGCTTCCCAGGCACAAGAATCCTCCCGGACACAGGCTATCGACAAACAGTCCCACCACCCGATCCTGCAACTCGCGGTCGAAGTAGATGAGGACGTTGCGGCAGACAATCAGGTGCATTTCGCCGAAAACTCCGTCCGTGACCAGGTTGTGCTCGGAAAAGAAAATCCTCTCTTTGAGGAACGAACACAGCAGCGCCCGTTCGTCGTCGGCCGCGTAGTAGTCGGCAAATGAATTTTCCCCGCCCGCCTGCTGGTATTTGGTCGTGTAGTCCTTGAGCTGCGCCAGCGGAAAGGCGGCTTCCCTGGCCTGTTCCAGAATGGCGCGGTTGAAGTCCGTGGCGTAGATCTGCCCGCGCTCGCGCATTCCCGCCTCGTGCAGCAGGATGGCCATGGAGTACACTTCCTGTCCGGCGGAACATCCCGCATGCCAGATCTTGAAGGACGGGTAGGTGCCGAGCATGGGCAGGATCTCGTTTCTGAGCGCCTTGTAGAACGGCGGGTCCCTGAACATCTCCGAGACATTGATGGACAGGTCCTGCAAAAAAATCAGGAACATCTTTTCGTCATGCAGGACCGCGTGCTGCAACTGCGAAATGGACGCCAGCCCGGAGAGGCTCAACCTGTACTCGGCCCGCCGCTTGAGGTGGGCCATGGAGTAGTTGCGGAAGTCGTACCCGTATTTGAGGTAGATGGCTTCCAGAAGCAGGCGCAATTCGATGCGCTCGGTCTCGGGATGGACGTTCATTTACGGTACAGCCAAACGCGCAGCAGCGAGAGCAGCTTGTCCATGTCCACGGGCTTGGCCAGATAGTCGTTGGCGCCGGCCTCGATGCAGGCGCTCTTGTCCCCCTTCATGGCCTTGGCGGTCAGGGCGATGATGGGCAGGTCCTTGAGCCTCGGATCCTTGCGGATTTCCCGCATGGCTTCATAGCCGTCCATGACCGGCATCATGATGTCCATGAGCACCAGATCGATCTCGGGATTCTCCCGCAGCTTGGTCAGGCTTTCGCTGCCGTCCCGGGCCACCACGACCTGCATCCCTTTTTCCTCAAGCACGCTCGTCAGTGCAAAAATGTTGCGCATGTCGTCATCGACCACGAGGACCGTGCGCGCGTAGAGCACGGATTCCGGCTCCGAGTCGGTCTGGAGCATGCGTTGCTTTTCCTGGGGCAGATTGGCCTGGACCCGGTGCAGGAAGAGCGTCGTTTCTTCCAGCAACCGCTCCGGAGAGCGTGCGCCCTTGACGATGATGCTCTCCGCATACTGCGAGAGTCTGCGCTCTTCCTCGTCGCTCAGGTCCCGGCCCGTGTAGACGACCACGGGCAGGGTGGACGGGGTCGGGCCGGAGCGCAGCGTCCGTAGCACGTCAAAGCCGGACATGTCGCTGAGCCCAAGGTCCAGGATCATGCAGTCGAAGTTCTGGGACTTGAGCAGCGCCAGCGCTTGGGCGCCCGAGGCGGCGGTTACGGTTTCAACGTCTCCGTTGCCGATCAGTGCGCGAATGGACTCCCGCTGCAGGGCGTCGTCATCGACCACGAGCAGCCTGCGCGAGGGTTTTTTGATGAAGGTGTCTATTTTTTCGAGCAGTTTTTGCAGTTCTTCGATCTTTACGGGCTTGGTCAAAAAGGCCAGCGCGCCCATGCGCATGGCTTCCAGGCTGCGGTCTTCCGCCGAAATGAAGGACAGAGGGATGTGCCGCGTTCCGGGATCGTTTTTGAGCCGCTCCATGACCGTCCAGCCGTCTATGCCCGGCAGGACGTTGTCGAGAATGATGGCGCTTGGCGCGTGAAAATCGGCAAAGTGCAGACCGGTCTCGCCGTCGGCCGCCAAGAGGACCTTGAAGCCCATGTCTCGCGCCTGATCACGCAGGATGCGGGCGAAATGCTGGTCATCCTCGATGATCAGGAGCGACTTGTCGCCGGATTTGAGGTTGGCGCGATCGTCCTGCAGATAGGGCGCGGGCGCTTCGACCTCGGGCTTTGCAGGCCGGGGGGGCGTCGCTTTTTGTTCGGGCGCGGACTCCCTGGGGCGGGTTTCGTCAACGGAGGTCCCGGCGTGGTGGCGCAAGGGCAGGATCAGGCTGAAGGTCGAGCCCTGTCCTTCCCGGCTGTGCAGGCGGATTTCCCCGCCCAGAAGTTTGGTCAGTTCCCGGGAGATGGACAGCCCAAGGCCCGTGCCGCCGTATTTGCGGCTGGTGCTGCCGTCGGCCTGGCGGAAGGCTTCGAAGATCGTGCCCTGTTTGTCTTCGGGGATGCCGATGCCCATGTCCGTGACTGCGATGCAGATCGCCTCCTCGGCCGAGGGAATGCTCTCGGGCAGGGCGATTTCAGGGTCGGGACGGGAGATGGACAGGGTGACGCTGCCGTGGTCCGTGAACTTGAAGGCATTGGACAGGAGATTGCGCAGGACTTGCTGCAGCCGGTGCGTGTCGGTGAGCATGGTCTCGGGCAGGGATGGATCCTGTTCGACCAGAAAGGAGACGCCTTTTTCCACGGCGACGCCTTTGAAGACCCGCTGCAGGTCCGAGATCATGGAGGTTAGCGGCATCTCTTCCAGGTGCAGCTCGACCTTGCCCGCCTCGACCTTGGACAGGTCGAGGATTTCGTTGATGAGGCGCAACAGGTCCGCGCCCGAAGAGTTGATGGCCGACGCCGCTTCCGTCTGCTTCGGGGAAAGGTTTCCTTCCTTGTTGTGCGCCAGAAGCTGGGACAGGATGAGGATGGAGTTGAGCGGGGTGCGCAGCTCGTGGGACATGTTGGCCAGGAATTCGGATTTGTACCTGCTCGCGCTTTCAAGTTCCTGGGCCTTGAGCTTGAGTTGCTCCTGGGCGCGCAGAAGCTCCTTGTTCTTGCGGCGGATGGCGCTTTTCTGCTCTTCAAGCTCCATGGCCCGTTCGCCAAGCTTGTCGTTGACGGAGCGCAGTTCGCCCTGCTGGTCCTGCAGCCTGCGTTCGGATTCCTTGAGGGCGCGGGTCTGTTCGGCCAGTTCCTCGTTGGTGACCTGCAACTCCTCCTGCTGGGCCTGCAGCTCGGTCTGGGACTCCTTGAGCATGTTGGTCTGTTCTTCGAGTTCCTCGTTGGCCACCCGCAGCATCTCCTGCTGCTCCTGGGCCTGCCGCAAGAGGTCTGCGATCACGCCGCGCGAGGTGGCCATGTTGAACAAAACCGCCGTGTTCTTGGCGATATCGGCTATGAACTGCCTGTGCAGAGGTGAGAATGCATATTCGCGGCCGATGAGAAATGCGCCGAGCAGCTCCTTGCCCATGAATACGGGCGCGGCCAGGAAATGGCTGGGGACGGCTTCGCCTGGACCGAAATGAAAATGCGGCGCACCCTCTTCGACCTGAGCGAAGGTAAGGATTTCTCCTTCCAGGGCGGCCTGGCCGACCAGCCCCTCGCCTACGCGCAGTCTGGTGAATTGCCCTTGCCGGTTGGTGAAGGCGTAGGATGAGGTCAGCACCAGTTCGCCGTCATCGTGCAGAAAAAAGAGTCCGATCTGGCTGTCCAGGTGCTTGCAGATGAAGGAGATGAAAAGCCGGGCCAGTTCCTGGGGGCTGTGTTCGCCGCGCAGGGTGTCGTCGAGGCCTGTCTTGCCCTGGTTGAGCCAGTCCATTTCGCGCAGGTTGCGGGCCATGCTGTTCAGGGCCTTGGCCAGCATGCCCAGTTCGTCCTTTTGACGCAGGTCCAGGCGGGCCTTCAAATCTCCGGCGGAGATGGCCTCGGCGAAGCTCACGCCCTGTTCCAGCGGCTGGCTGATGCCTTTGGCCAGGCCATAGGCGCCGGGCGCGATCATGAGAGCCAGTACCGCGCCGGTGACGCAGATGATCAGCAGGAATGTCCAGATGGGGCGCAGAATTTCGCCCTTGTCGATCTTGGAAATGAGAATCCAGTTGGTGCCCAGTACGTCCAGCGTGTTGAAGGCCACCAGCACCGTCGTGCCCGCGCTGTCCTCGTAGGTGCCGCCGCCTCCGTCGAAGCCCTTGACCACGGCGTCATGCCAGTAGGCGGGAGTGCGGGGCAGGGTGTAGCCGATGACGTAGAGGCCATTGCCCATGGTCTTGATATCGCTGCGCATTTCGAATTTCTTTTGGGATTCGAGCCAGCGCAGCAGATAGGATTCTCCCGATTTGCCCAGGCCCTGCCGGGAGGGCATTATCTGGTTGATGAACTCCCCCGAGACGCGCGCGGCGATGACCCCGGCCACGCCGCCTTGCAGGTCAAGGACCGGATAGCCGATGAAGGCGGCCTGTTTCCCGCCATTGGGCTCGTAGACGCTGAAATCCTCGAAGGCCACGTCTCCGCTGCGCAGCACCCGTTCCCAGAGTCTGGCCAGCGCCGTGTGCCGGTAGCGACCGGTGGCCAGGCTGGTGCCAAGCTCCTCGCCCTGGCCGGCCGCGTACATGACATTACCTCCACGACGGTCGATCAGGTAGAGGTCCTCAAAGCCGTTGACGGCGATGTAGCCCTTGAGTTGGGAGTCGTATCTGCCGTGAATTCTTTGATATTCGCTTGATTCGATGGGGTAGGGGCGCGCCGGGTCATCTTCCCCGAGCACGTTCAGGTCGCCCACGGCCTGCTGGGTCTGCCGCAGTCCGGCCAGGAGCTTGAGCCCGCTTATGCGTTCGGTCAGGGTGGTTTGCAGCTTGTCGCGCTTGATGGCCTGGATGCTGCCGAGTTGTTCAAAGGCCAGATCCAGAAGGGCGTTGGAAGCGGAGTAGCTGCCGATGAGGGCCACGATGCCCAGAGGAACGATTCCGGTCATGATGAACAGGAAAAGGAGCTTGGGCTTCATGCGGATGTTGTCAAAAATCATGGTTCATCCTGGCGCTCTGAAGGGAATGCGTCCCGGAGGTCGCGTGTAATGGGAACTGCCTTGAAAGAATCGATTGCACTTACGTTAAAACGCTTTCAAGGGCAACGCATCCGGCGTGGATTTCAGGAACTTTTTTGCACGTTTGCGACAGGAACCGCGGGATTGAGCTTGCGTTTCGAGAGTGTCAGGCGTACGGGTGGCCATCGTTTTTTGTGTCCCGGACATTGTGCCCGGGCGACATGCAAAGGAGATCACAGTGGATTCTGGCGACAGTTGCGGCCCTAGGCCCTGCTTCCGACATCGTAAACTTTTTCGTCGAGCTCCCCGTCCTCATCGCGCCTGACCCGGCCGCCTGACGGAGCCTCGGCGCTGCGGCAGGTGGATCATGCTTTCCCACACTTTTCGTTCCCGTGCGGTCTTTTGCCGCCGCTTCGTCCGTTCCGGACAGCTTCCTCGTGCCGCGGGCCGTTCCGCGGACCCGTACTCGTGATTCTTCAGATCGGTTTTGGGCCACGCCCGGGCTGCCGATGAACCCGGCGTATTTTTTCTGCCTGTTCACACCATTTGAAGGACTCACAATATGATTACAATCCACAAGACCATTGATGGAATCCTGTCTCCTCAGGAACACCTCGACTCCGACTGCTGGGTCAATCTGATCAACCCCTCCGAAGAGGAGTTGCAGCGCACTTCGATCCTGCTCGGCATTCCCCTCGACCATCTGACCGACCCTCTGGATGTCGACGAGCGCGCCCGCCTTGAACTGGAGGAAGGAGTGCTTCTGCTGGTCCTGCGCGTGCCGGTCGAGAATGTCTCCGACCGCATCCCCTACCTCACCCAGCCCATCGGCGTGATCATAACGCCTACGGCCGTGGTCACGGTCTGCCGCTCTCCGCAGGATCTGGTCACCGGGATTCTGAACGGACGCACCCGCATTGTGGATACGGCGGACAGGATGCGTTTCGCCATCCATCTCATGCAGCGCACGTCGCTCATTTACCTGAGGTTCCTGAAAGACATCATCAGGCGCTCGGACGTGATCGAGCACCGGCTGCAGCAGTCCATGCGCAATGAGGAGCTCATCGAGCTTCTGGGCATCGAGAAGAGCTTGGTCTATTTCACGACGTCCCTCAAGGCCAACGACATCATCATGGACAAGGTCCTGCGCATGCGCACCATCCAGTTGACCGAGGATCAGTCCGATCTGCTGGAGGACGCCATCACCGAGAATCGGCAGGCCATCGACATGTCCAAGATCCACAGCGACATCCTGTCCGGGACCATGGACGCGTTTGCATCCATCATCTCCAACAACATGAACATGGTCATGAAATTCCTGACGGGATTCACCATCATCCTCATGATTCCCAACATCATTTCGGGTGTTTACGGCATGAATATCGCGACCCCTTTTCAAGGCTCGCCCCATGCCTTCGCCATCGTTTCCGGGATCGCCGTCGGCGGATGCCTGCTCGCCTGGCTTTTGCTGGCAAGGAAGCGCTGGATGTAGTTTTTTCGCGAATGGGGGAACTGAAGGCGGACCGGATGCGGCCCGCCTTTTTTTTTCGGGCTAGCGGTCGGCCCAGAGCAGGCGCAGGCCAAGCAGCATGAGGATGGCTCCGGCGCCCTTGTGCAGCCAGGCCGAAAGGGAGGGGCGGGCGGCCAGGCGGGAGTTGAGCGCTCCCGCGCCAAGGGCCACCAGTCCGAAGCCGAGCATGGTCAAAACGACGAAGGTCAGGCCGAGGACCATCATCTGCATGGCCGGGTGCCCCTGGTCGGGGCGCACGAACTGCGGAAAGAAGGCCAGGAAAAAGATCGCGACCTTGGGGTTGAGCAGATTGGCGAGGATCGATTGGCGAAAGATGATGCGGGCCGTCTTGTCTTCCCCGTGCCCGGAGAGGACCAGCGCCGGGTCCGCCGTCCAGAGCTTGAAGCCGAGATAGAGCAGGTAGATGCCGCCCGCGATCTTGACCAGGGTGAAGGCCAAGGCCGACGAGGCCAGGATGGCCGAGAGTCCGAAGACCGCAAGCAGGGTGTGACCGATGTTGCCCAGGCTGAAGCCCATGGCGGCGGCCAGCGCGGCCGAGCGCCCCTGGGCCACGCCTCGGGTCAGCACGTAGATGATGTCCGGGCCGGGGGTGAAAATGAGTAACAGTGAGGTCAGGCTGAAGACGAGAAGCTGGTCGATGCTGATCATGATTCCTCCGCGGTGATGATGCCGGGATGGATAATCGATGATCGGGCGGCGGGCAAGGGCGCGTTGGCGGGGCGTGTCGCTGCGTCGGGTACGGCCGAACTCAGGGCTCGCGCTCCAGCAGACGCTTGGCAAGATGGGACCCCAGGTCCCGCCGCGTGTCGGCGATGATGTGGATGTAGATCTCTTTGGCGCGTATTTCGTAGATGATTCGGTTTTTTCCAGACAGAATCTGGCGATACTGAGTCAGGCCGAGTTGCGCGATTTCATCCGGGATGACGCCACTGCGGGGAAATTCCTGTAGTCCGCGCACGCTTTTCTTGATGTCCGCGTATGTGTCCTGCCAATGCTTGGGCGTGAAGGTATCAATGAGATAGCGGCGCAATTCCTTCAAGTCCCGTTCGGCGGATTCGAGAATGAAGATACGCATGGTCATTTCGGATCGAGGGCGTCAATCTCGGTAAAAACATCCTCAACGTCCCGGAATCTTCCCTGGTCCATCTCCCGCTTGCCCAAAGCCAGCAGTTTGAGGAGCGCGAAGGTTTCTTCCTGAGCTTCGTAGCTTTTGACGTCCATGACCACGAGTTTGGCTTCCCCGTTTTGGGTGATGAGCAGCGGTTGCCGGGTCTGCGAAAGCGTGGACACGATCTCGGCCGCATGGCTTTTGAGATAACTGATGGGTTTGACCTGGGTGGAATATTTCATGGATGCCCTCCGGATAATCGAGATGGAACTTATTTAGTCCTTATTTGGTCTCTTGTCCATGAAGAGCGTCCCCGCCGTCCGGTTCGGACAGCGGGGACGCGTGAGGTCATTTTGCCGAAAGGGCGGTTATTTGGCGAAAGTGCACTTGGGGTAGGTGCAGGTGTTGCACTGCAGGCAGACACCGCCTTCGCCGATGCGGGCCAGGTCGCGGCGGGTGATGGGCACGCCGGCCAGCAGGCGGGGCAGGAGCACGTCCAGGCTCGTGGTCTTGAAGAAGAGGGCGCAGGCGGGCACGCCCATGACCTGCACGCCTCCGATGCGGCCGATGAGCGTCATGGCTCCGGGCAGGATCGGCGCGCCGTGCAGTGCGTCGGTCATTCCTGCGTCCTCCAGGCCCTTGCGGGTCACGTCGTCGGGATCAACGGACAGGCCGGCCGTGGTCACGATCAGGTCGGCGCCACGTTCCAGCAGCTGCTTCACGCCGTCGGCAATGGCCTCCCGGTCGTCCGGGGCGACTACCTCGCCCACCACAGTGGAACCCAGGGCTTCGGCCTTGGCCCGGATGATGGGCGCGAATCTGTCCTCGATCAGGCCCTGAAAGACCTCAGTGCCCGTGACCAGCACGCCGATCTTGGCCTGGCGCAGCGGGGCGATGGACATGATCGGCTCGTCGCCAAGCGCGCTCAGGGCGCGGCTGAAGTTTTCGCGGCTGAGAAAAAGCGGAATGGCGCGGGTGCCGCCCACCAGGCGGCCTTCTTCGACCAGGGCGCAGTGCTGGCGCGTGGCGCACATGACGTTGGGGGTCAGGTTGAAACGTTCCAGTGCTTCAAGGTTGACCTGCAGGAGGCCGGAACAGGCCGCATGAAAGTCGATCTTGCCTTCGCGGGGCTCGGGCGTGCATGCGATGCCGGGGCCCGCCATGCGGGTGGCAAAGCTGATCGCCGCGTCGTTTTCGTGCACGAATTCGCCTTCGGGCAGGCTTTCGTCCTGCACGTAGACACTGTTGCGGCCCATCTGCTGCAACCGGCAGACATCGCCTGCCGTGATGGTCTGTCCGGCCAGGAATTCCGCGCCCTTGCTCTGGCCGGGTTCGATGCGGGTCATGTCGTGCAGTGCCTTGCGGCCGACAGCCTCGGCCACGGGTACGCGGGTCGGCATGCATTCCTCGACTTCAACTGCGCGCGAATGTTCGTAGGGGGCCTCGCCCTGGCAGCCTCGGCAGATGGCTCCGTCGCTGACCGGATAGGCTTCACGGCAGACTGGGCAGCGGTCGATGCGGGTCATGTGGCTGTGTCCCAGGAGCCTCTGCTGCACCGTAATCTTTTCCAGGCGCAGGATGCTGTCTCCGGCGGCCTCGATCTCCCGGAACAGCTCTTCGGTGTCCTGGTCCTTCTTGGGCACGAGCTTCAAGAACCAGCCTTCGATCTGCGGCCAGTCCTTGAGTTTGTCCAGATCGACGCTGACGCGCACGCCGACGCCCGTGTACTTGTCGAAAAGGGAGACGGCATAGCGGCCAAGGTTGACTATCTTCATCCAGCCGTTGCCGATGCTGCACAGGGTCAGGAGCTGCACCGCGTCGGGCAGGCATTTCTTGCTCTCGACCACGGCCTCGAAAAGGATATTCGGGGGCAGCGCGGCCTTGGCCATCTCGACCATGTAGCCGCCTATCAAGAGGCCGGGGGCGGGATAGCCGTGAAATTCGGCGGCTTTGTCCTTGAATTCCTGAAAGGTGTAGGAGCCTACGTGCATGTATTCCTCGCGGGGGAAAGGTTTTTGTTTGACCGCGAAGATTTAGCAGTGAAGCGGCCAAAAGAGAACTTTGTGAAAAAGGTGGATATCACGCAACAAAAAAAAGCCGGTCCTAAGACCGGCTTATAATCTGGAGCCCACAAGCAGGATTGAACTGCTGACCTCGTCCTTACCAAGGACGCACTCTACCGACTGAGCTATGTGGGCATTTCGTGTGGTCGGGATGAGAGGATTTGAACCTCCGGCCCCTTGAACCCCATTCAAGTGCGCTACCAGGCTGCGCTACATCCCGACACGAGAAAACGCTTCTAGGTAGAGCCTTGGGCTTTGTCAAACACTTTTTTGATTTCAACCCGAAATAACGTGACATTTTTTGAAATTGTTTGTTTTTCCGGGCCGCTGTGTTTGGGTCATGGCTGGATGAAACTGTTTGCAGGCGGTAAAAAAGGCCGCATGCGGCCCTTTTTTCCACCCACTGCACGGGCCTAGATCTTGAAACGTGAAACCTGATCCCGCAGGCGTTCGGCAAGTTCGGAGAGCTCCATCGCGCTCTGCTGCACTGTCTGGCTGCTCGCGGTCATCTCGTCCGAGGCCGAGCGCACTTTTTCGATGTCGGAGCTGATGGAGTGGGTCATGGACGAACTGGTGGCCACGTTGGAGTTGATCTCTGTGATGCCCATGGACGCCTGCCCGACGTTTTCGGCGATGTCGCGAGTGGTCACGGATTGCTCCTCGACCGCGGCGGCGATGGTGCCCACGATTTCATTCATCTCGGCGATGACTCCGGTGATGTCGGAGATGTCGCCCACCGTCTGGGTGGTCACGGATTGGATGCCCGTGATCCTCTCGCGGATGTCCTCGGTAGCCTTGGCGGTCTGCTGTGCGAGTTCCTTGATCTCGTTGGCCACCACGGCAAATCCGCGTCCGGCCTCGCCCGCCCGCGCCGCCTCGATGGTGGCGTTCAAGGCCAGCAGGTTGGTCTGGGAGGAGATGGCGGTGATGGTCGCGGTCACGGCGCTGATTTCCTTGGCGGCCGCGCCCAGTTCGTCGACCCGGCCCGATGCGGCCTGGGCCTTGGATACCGCGCTGGCCGTGGTGTTCTTGGCCCGCTCGGAATTCTGGGCGATCTCGTGGATGGTGGCGGACATTTCTTCAGCCGCCGTGGCCACGGTGGTCATGTTCATGGAGGCCTGTTCCATGGCCGCCGAGACGGAGTTCATGTTGCCGCTGACTTCCTCGGCCGCGTTGCTGACCGTGTTGGCCATGTTCGCGGTCTGGGCCGACCCCTCGGTCATCTGGGAGGATATGCTCGACAGTTGCGTGGACGCGGTGGCCAGGGACTGGGTGGCGGTGTTGATTTCGCCGAGCATTTCCTTGGTGCGGCCGACCATGGTGTTCAAGGCGTCGGACAGATGCCCGATGGCGTCCTTGGCCGGGTGGGTGAAAGCGATGGTGTAGTCGCCATCGGCCACCTGCAGGCTCTTGGCCGCGAGCTGGTTCAGGGGCTTGGCGATGCCGCGGATGAGCAGCACGGCGATGAATACGCCGAGGAGCATGACGGCCAAGCCGACGTAGATGCTATCGGTAATGATTTCCGTGTCCAGCCCGCGAACCATCTGTGCATCACTCAGGCCAACGGCGACATGCCAGTCCCAGGGTTCGAAGTGGTGAGTGAATGTGATTTTATGCTCTCCGTTCCACTCATAGTCGAGGAAGCCGTTCTTGTGTTCGCGAAAGAAGTCCCCGATACCGGGCACCTCAAAAATATTTTTTCCTTCGAGGGAGGGATGAACCAGCACCTCTCCTTTGGAATTGTACACGAAAAAGTAACCGACACCGCCCGCCTTGATGGTGGTCAGCATCTCGCGCAGCTGCGGGGTCAGTATCTTGCGTCCCACGAAGAGGACCGCCACGATCTTGTCGTCGGCGTTGTACACGGGCTTATACGAAGTCACGTACCAGTCGTTGACCACAAAAGCGCGGCCGTTATAGGTTTCGCCGCTCATGACTGTCTTGTATACGGGACTGTCGGCGGGGATGTAAGTGTCCACCGCACGGTCCGTTTCGTTGATGCGCACGTTGGTGGATACCCGCAGCAGTTTGTCGTCCAGCACCTGAAAGATGGTGGCCACACCACCGGTCATGAACTGGATCTTGTCCACGATGCCCGTGTTGCCGTTCATGACCGTTCCGCCGAGCATTAGTCTGGGTATGCTGACTTGCTTGGATTTTTTGCTGACCTGATTGATGATGGTTCGGTCCAGCATGTAGCTTGGGTCCAGGTCAAAGGAACCATAGCGGTCCAGTTCTCCCTCCAGGATGGTCATGTCGCCGGCGAGTTTTTCGAGCAAAAGGGAGTTCTGGGTTTCAAGCGAGATGAAGACGGAGTTGTTGATGTTCTCCAGCGCATCCCTGCCGAGACTTTCCAGTCCGTCCTTGACGAGAATGTTAGAGACCGCGATTACCGATATCAATGACAGAATCAGAATGGACAGGATTCCGGTAAACAGTTTTGTGGTGAATTTGATGGACTGGGTGTTGATCATGCGCCCTCCTCTCATGAGGTAGTGTAATACGAGTTGCGTAGTACAATTTATACGTATTTTGACTGAATAAATCAGCAAGGATTATTAATATTAAGTGGTTAAAAAAATTGCGTAGGTAGTAGGCGCGTGTACGTCAGGCGCGCAGGGTGGCTTTGAGGCGTGTGGGGTGCAGCAGAAGATCAAGGCCGGCCTCGATGCCGGGAACCAGAATGTGGGCCGAGGTGAGGGCGGCCCTTGCTACCCCTTCGGGCTGAAGAACGGCTATGGCCAGTCCGGCCTCCGCGAGCATGACGGCGTCGTTGTTGCCATTGCCGAGACAAACGCAGGACGGGGCCTTGAGTTCGCGCACGTATTCGGCCTTGGCCGCGCATTCATTGCCAGCGGGCAGGACATGCACCGTGTAGTCTGTCTGTCCGAAGGTCGAACGCACTGTACCGTATGTGTCCGCGGTGAGGATGTGGATTTGCAGTTGGCTCTTGAGCTGGCTCAGGCGCGAAAAGACGCCGGGCTGGACCCGACCGTCCAGGGCCAGGGTGCCGTTGTAGTCCAGAACCAGATGGTGGAGGGTGCGTTGCCCGAAACCGGAGATGTCGAATTCAATCATGGTGGTGCGAGGTCCTTGCCGGTTGGGAGGCTGTTTTTGGAATGGGAGCGTCTTGCCTGGCGGCGGGATCTTCCCTTGAGAGAGTCTTGTTCTTGTACATGTGCAGGTCGGCGGCCTTGATGAGGCTTTCCAGACTCTGGTGCGGCTGGTGAAGGGCTGCGCCGACAGATGCGGAAATTCGCAGATCCGTGTCCAGGGAGCAGACCCGGCTGACGTCGATGTCGGCCAGGGTCCGGCGCAGGCGATTCACGAACGTGCGGGTCATGTCTCCATCGGTGTCCGGGAGCAGAATGACGAATTCGTCTCCGCCGAGGCGCACGAAGATGTCGTACTTGCGGATCATGGCCTTGATGGATCTGGCCACCTCCACCAGTATGGCATCCCCTGCCTCATGCCCAAGGGTGTCGTTGACCGCCTTGAACCCGTTCAGATCGATGAAAAGCAGATGCACGGGAAGATTTTTGCGTGCCGCGAAATCGAGGATGCGTCCGGCATGGCGTTCCAGGTAGGTGCGGTTGTTCACTCCGGTCAGGGCGTCGCGTACGGTTAATTCCTCAAGCTGGGCGTGTTCCAGGGCGGTGATCAGGGTGCACGCCAGGATATTGCAGAAATGGCTCAGAAAATCGGTGGCTTTGTCCGGAGCGTAGCGCGTTGGGTCGGGATCGTAGGCTGCCACCACGCCGATGATCTTCGAGTGCACGTATTTGTGCCCAAGGGCGAAGATGAAGCAGGATCCGGATGGAGGGTCCTCTTCCAGCCCGAGAAAAAAACCGGGGTTTTCGATTTGTCCTACCTCGCCGAGAAAGAGCCTTGGAGCGTGCGGGCTGGGTGAGAATTGTTTCAGGCGATCGCGGATGGTGGCTGCCGAAGCCCGCCCCACGCCCTTGGGAATGCGTCGTTCAAAAAGATCGTAATCCAGCACGACGTGGAGGGTGTGCAGGTTGCGCAGCCCTCGGATGGCGTCCAGCGTCGCGGGAAGTTCTTCCAGGCGTTTGGTCTGCTGGACGAGATCGACGGTTCCGCGAAAGGTTTCAAAAGCGTCCAGGATGGCTTTGTAGGCCGAGATCATGGAGTCGAAGCTGGTTTTCGAGGCGCGCAGCCTGCGCTTCAGGCCTTCGATTTCCTGCGTCTGCGCCTGCGTGGACGTGGACGAGGACAGGGGCACGCGCAGGATGAGTTGCCTGGCCCAGGCGACGAGTTCCTTGAGATGGGCTTTGAGCGCGACCGAGTTGCCCGCACGCGCGCTGGCCTCAATGGCGGAGACGAGGCTTTTGAGCTCCGTCAGTAGGGTGTTTTGTCCGCGCGGCATGGCTTTTGGTTCAGACCAGCGCTTTCAAGGCGGCCAGCACTTCGGCCGCGTGCCCGGAAGCTTTCACGGTGGGCCAGGTGCGGCGGATCACTCCGGAGGGATCGATGAGAAATGTCGAACGCGCCACGCCCATGTATTCCCTGCCGTAGTTCTTCTTGAGCCGCCAGGCCCCGAACCGCTTCAGGATTTCATGCTCGGGGTCGCTCAAGAGTTCCACCTGCAGGTCATGCTTGCCCGTGAAGTTCTGATGGGATTTGATGGAGTCAGGGCTCAATCCCAGGATCACGGCATTCAGTTCCGCGAACTGGTCCTTCAGGGCGGAAAACTCCTGTGCCTCCACGGTGCAGCCGGGAGTGTTGTCCTTGGGGTAGAAATAGAGAACCACCCAGCGCCCGTGGTAGTCTTCCAGGCTGACCCCGGATCGTGATGCGCCGTCGAGGCAAAAAGGGGGAGCCGGTTCGCCTGGAGCCGGAATTTTGAAGTCGGTCATGAAAAACTCCTTGGAAAGCAAAGTCCCTTCAAGCTCCTAGCGCAACCCCTGTGTGCGTGCAAGGGTGTGCTCGTGGATCATCGGGATGTCAACATGCGGTCATGCAATCCTCACGTGCGTGCGTGGTCATGGGGCGTCGGAGGCGCTCAGCCCTGCCAGGTAACCCGTGGACATGGCCGCCTGCAGGTTGAAGCCGCCCGTGTCGGCGTCCATGTCGAGCACTTCCCCGGCCAGAAAAAGCCCCGGGCAGACTTTCGATTCCATGGTCTTGGGATTGACTTCGGACAGATCCACGCCGCCGGAGGTGATGATGGCCTCGCGCATTGGACGGTAGCCGCTGACGGTGAAGCGCAGTTCCTTGAGCCACAGGCGCAGGCGCTTGCGCTCCTCGGAGGAGATCTGGTGGGCGGCCTTGTCTCCGGCCAGGCGCGTCTGTTCGAGGCATACCGGGATGAGCTTGGGTGGCATGAGGCCGCGCAACAGGTTTTCCAGGTGCATTTTGCCATGTTCCGCCAGGTCGCGCAGAAGGCGAGCGTCCAGCTTGGCCGTGTCCAGGGCGGGTTTCAAATCGATGAGGATCTCGGTCTTTTTGCCTTGGTCCACCGCACGCACGGCGGCCTTGCTCAAGGTCAGGATGAGGGGGCCGGACAGGCCGAAATGGGTGAAGAGCATCTCGCCCATGTCTTCTCCGGCCTTCTTGCCGTCAACGCGCAATTCAACGCGCACGTTCTTGAGCGATAAACCCTGCAATTTCGAGGCGGTATCCCCGGCTGTGATCAGCGGGACAAGGGCCGGAGCGATGGGCACGATGGCGTGTCCCAGGCTTTTGGCAAGCTCGTAGCCGTCGCCGGTGGAGCCGGTCGCGGGGTATGAGGCACCTCCGGTGGTCAGGATGATCCTGTCCGCCGTGAGGGTTTGAGTGCCGAAGGAGACTTCGAACCGTCCGTCCTTGCGTTTGATGCCTCGAACCCGGCAGCCGGTGCGGATGGTGACGCCCTTTGTCCTGGCGTTGCGCACAAAGGCGTCCACCAGATCCTGTGCGCTGTCGCTGGCGGGAAAAAGGCGTCCGCCGCGCTCTTCCTTGGTCGGGACGCCAAGATCGCTCAGCAGTTCGACGGTGTCCGTGGTGAAGAAATGGGACAGGGCCGGGCGCAGGAAACGAAAATTCTTGCCGAAATGAGTCAGGAACTCATTTAAAGGCGCGGTGTTGCCGATATTGCCGCGGCCCTTGCCGCAGATCCGAAGCTTGCGGCCCGGGCGGTCCATGCGTTCGAGCAGGGTGACCGTGGCGCCTTTGGAGGCGGCGGTGGCAGAGGCCAGAAGACCGGCAGGCCCGCCGCCGATGACTATGACTGAGTGGTTCATGGGATTCCTTCAAAAACTTCATTCTGAAGGGAGCGGGGCAGGATGTAAAGGGCGTTGAGTAGGGTTTGCCCCGCACGCATGCAAACACGTACGGTTTTTCGAGGCACTGGCCTGCCCGGTGCCTGCCCGATGCCTGGGCGTCACGATCCGAGGACGAAAAAAGAAAAAAGCCCCTGCCGGCTGGCGGGCAGCTTCCCGGAAAAGGGAGGCCGCCCGGGCCGTCACGGGCTGCGTGATCATTCGGGGCGCGGGTGAAAAGCAGGCCCTGCGCGTCTAGTCCTCGTCTTCCTGGTCGCCCGATTGATCGAAGATCGCGCAGGATTCTTCGGAGTCGTAGCGTACCACCAGCACCGAGCACTGCGCATGCCGGACGACCTTGGCCGTATTTGTGCCAAGAAGATAGTCCTGCAGTTTGAGGCGATGAGCAGGCATCACAATGAGGTCTGCGTTAATCTTCTCTGCCATGCGCAGGATTCTTCTATAGATTGAACCTTGTGCGACAAGATAGTTAACATCGATGTCGTCAGGAATGTAGACTCCAACCATCTCATGCAGCATTTCCTCGGCCTCGCCGACAATCTTGTCGCCTGCGTCTGGCGGAAAGTAGTTTGCGACAATGGGCATTCCCATGTCTGGAACTACTGTCAGGATGTACAGTTGAGCCTTGTATAGGCGGCAAAGTTCAATCGATCTCTCCAGGCCCATGCAGCGGGCGCGATCATCGGGTTCCTGCAAATCAATGGGGACAAGAATGCGTTTGTACATGCAGTGCCTCGCCTTTTTTATGTTGTGACTTTTCTCTTTTTCTTGTTCTTTTTAACCGTCATTTGCCATGCGACAAGGAGGAAGAAAACGCAAACTCCCAAAATCTGCATGCCCAGCCTGTCGAAAGGCAGGTAGGGTGCAAATGCTCCAGGGCGGAATGTCGTGGCGCATATCGCCAGCAGCAGAAGGCGTTCCCCCCAGTTGCAGCTTTTGACCAGCCAGCCCTGGATCGCCGAGGCGAACGCGAACATGGCGATCATCCCGGAAAAGAAGATCCACGCGATGTGCAGGTAGTCGTCGAGCCAGATGATGTCCCCGGTGGCGGTCACGCCGGAAATCATCAAGAGGTCCGTGTTGAAGAGAAAAATGAACGGCAGAATCGCGGTGCGCAGGTCGTAGGCGAAACCCTGCACACCGGTTTTAATTGGGTCGGAGCGTGCAATGGCCGCCCCCGCATAGGCCGCAAGTCCCACCGGCGGCGTGTCGTCGGCGAGAATGCCGAAATAGAACACGAACAGATGAGCCGCGATGATGGGGAAGACAAGCCCGGCGTCGGCGCCGAGCTGCACGATGACCGGTGCGGTCAGGGTGGCCATGATGATGTAGTTGGCCGTGGTCGGCATGCCCATGCCCAGAATCAGGCTGGTAATGGCCGTGAAGATGAGCATCAGGACCACGTTGCCCATGGAGATGGTGTCGATGAGGGTGATGAAACGGCCGACAAGGCCGGTGATGGTCACCACTCCGACGATGATTCCGGCCGTGGCGGTGGCCACGCCCACGGAGATCATGTTGCGCGCGCCCATGATCAGGCCGTTCCAGATGTCGACAAGGCCCTGGCGGAAGGCCGCGACCATGAAGTGTCCGGTGTCCACGTCCGGGTCGAGGGTGCCGGCGCGGCGATGGGCGCACATGGTCAGGTAGGCGATGATCGGACGCTGCACCAGCATGATCACGGTCAGACTCTCGATGGCCAGGAGCGCCGAGGTCACGGGCGAGCGACGCACAATGACCAGGAAATAGATCAGCACCGCCAGCGGGATGATGAAATGGCAACCGCGCAGCAGCGTCTTGAAGAACGGAGGAAGTTGGGAACGGGGAATGGCCTTGATGCCCAGCTTCATGGATTCTACGTGCACGACCCAGAACAGGGCGAGGTAGGAGATGATCGCGGGCAGGAATGCGGCCCGGACGACATCCAGATATGGAATGCCTATTATCTCCGCCATGATGAAGGCCGCCGCGCCCATGACCGGAGGCATGAGCTGGCCGTTGGTGGACGCCGCGACCTCCACGGCCGCGGCTTTGTATGCCGGAAAGCCCACCTTCTTCATCAGCGGGATGGTGAAGGTGCCGGTGGTCACGGTGTTGGCGATGGAAGAGCCCGAGACCAGCCCTGTCAGGCCCGAAGCCAGAACAGCGGCCTTGGCCGGGCCGCCGCGAAAGGTGCCGAGCGCCGAAAAGGCCACGTCGATGAAATATTTTCCGCCGCCCGCGCGGTCGAGCAGTGCGCCGAAAAGGACGAAGAGGAAGACGAAATCCGTGGATACGCCCAGCGGCACTCCGAAAATGCCGGTGGTGGTCAGGTACATGTCGCTGATGATGAAATCGAGCGGCACGCCGCGATGACGCAGCACCTCGGGCAAATAGGGCCCAAAGACCGTGTAGGCCAGAAAGACCGAGCCCAGTATGGTCAGCGCCGGACCAAGGGAGCGTCGGGCGGCTTCAAGCAGCAGCACGATCAGGATGATGCCCATCCAGATGTCCAAGGTGTTGGGCAGGCCCTGCCGATTGATGAGCTGGTCGTAGTCCCACCAGATGTAGAGCGCGCCTGACGTGGCCAGCGCCGCAAGGATCATGTCGTAGTAGGGAATGTAGGTGCGTATGGAGCGCCTGGCGAAATTCGGGAGGACCTTCCGGGTCCAGTTGACCCACATGGGCGGAGTGTGCTGCTTGTAGGCCGGATAGGCCAGAAAGGCCAGACACACTGCAAACGCCAGATGCCAGGCCCGGGCGATGTGTGAATTCAGGGGCTGGTAGGCCAGGAAAAGCTGGAAGGCGGACCAGCACAGGCACAGTAGCGTGATCGCTCCGGACGCGAAAAAATTAGAGGGTTCCCGCGCCCCTGCTTCGACCATGGCCACAAGGTCTTCGGCAGCTTTCTTCATGCTGGCGGAAGACTCCTGGCCGGGGGCGACGTTGTCTTGTTTGGGTGTTTCGTGTTCTGCCATGACAGTGTCCTTGCGTCAGAGAAGTGAGGCGGAAGAAAAATGCGGGCCTTTCAAACAGACAAAGGGGCCGCTTGGCCCCCTTGTCAGGATGAGGCTACATCCAACCTTTTTCCTTGTAGTACTTGATCGCGCCGGGATGCAGCGGGGCGGAGAGGCCCTGCAGCATTTCCTTGGGGTTCAGGTTGCGGAAGGCGGCGTGGGACGCTTTGAGTTCGTCCAGGTTCTCGAAAACGGTCTTGACCATGTCGTAGACCACTTCCTCGGACACGGACTCATTGGAGATGACGGTCGCGGTCACGGCGTAGGTCTCGACGTCCTTGTCCACACCCTTGTAGGTGCCGGCCGGGATCTTGGTCATGATGTAATAGGGATGCTTGGCCACGAATTCCTTGATGCCGTCGGAATTGATGGGGACGATGTCAAGCTCGACGGACTGGGCAGGTTCTTCGACAGCGGCGCTGGGGTTGCCGACGGTGAAGAAGAAGGCGTCGATCTTCTGGTCGACCAGGGCGCGGGAGGCTTCAGCCTGCTGCAGTGCTTCGGCGCTGAAATCCTTGTTGGGGTCCAGGCCGTAGATGCGCAGGACGTCTTCGGCATTGCCGCGCTGACCGGAGCCGGGGTTGCCGATGTTGATCCGCTTGCCCTTCATGTCCATGACGGTCTTGATGCCGGTGTCCTTGCGGGTGACCAGCAGAACGGTCTCGGGATGCATGCTGAACACGCTGCGCAGACCCTTGACGGGCTTTCCTTCCCAATCGGCGGCGCCGTTGAAGCCCTGCCAGTTGCGGTCGGACTGGGCCACCGCGAAGTCAAACGCGCCGCGGTCAATGGCATTGATGTTGAAAACCGAGCCGCCGGTGGGGCGACCGATGTAGTTGTACTTGTCGGCTGCATGCTTGTTCATCATGTTGCTGAGCTGCAACGCGACCTGGTAGTAGACGCCGGTGATCGACGCTCCGCCGAAGAGAATGTCCTGCTTGGCCATTGCCTGGGGCGCAGTTACCGCCATTCCGAGTACGACCACAAGGGCGACCAGCCATTTTCTTCCAACCATAAGCACCTCCATCGATGAATTGTTGTGAATCAAGGATAAAAAATCCACTACGTTGTTGATCTTCTATGCTGAAGATCATTCATCCTGTCAAATTGCGAGAGGTTGGAAAAATCATGCGCTTGTTGCATGATTCCAGATTGCTGCGATGGTTGCCGCCGTCAGCGCCGCTCTTTCGGACAACGTGTCTTTGAGAATATACTCCAGATCGCTGTGGTCCAGGTCTCCCACGGGTCCCAGCCCGTCGAGCACCGGCACGTCCAGACCGGCGATGAAATTGGCGTCGGACACGCCCGAGCGCAGCTCCTCGGGCAGGTCGTAACCGAAAATTTGCGCCTGCTCGCGGGCCATGGCGTAAAGCCGCCGGTTCCCTTCCGACTGGGGCATGGCCGGTCGTCCGGACTGTTCGATCAGGGTGGCCACGGTTCCGGGGATGGTGGTCCTTGAGACAATCCGGTTCAAGTCCTTTTCAAGGCGCTGTCTGCCCTGCGGGGTCAGGAACCGGGCATCGAGGGCCGCCGTGGCCAGTTCGGGCACGGTGTTGGGTCCGATTCCGCCCTCGATCAGGCCGACGTTGAGGGTGATGTCCCGGCCGTCGTTCAGTCCTTCAAGGGCGACGATCATGTGCGCCAGCTCCAGGATGGCGCTGGCCTTGGCACCGCCCTTGGCCGCATGTCCGGCCTGTCCCTGCACGGTCAGAAGCATTCCGAGCCGACCCTTGCGGCCGGTGACCACATTCTTGTCCGCTCCGCCGCCTTCGAAGACCAGGGCGGCCAGGGCACCTTGCGCCTCTTTTTCAATCCAGGGGCGCGAAGCGGGGGAGCCGATCTCCTCGTCGGAATTGCACAGTACAGTGATCGGGATGTCGTCCAGAAGACCCAGGTGCTTAAGGGTTTTCAGGGCATGAACCGCGACAACGAGGCCTCCCTTCATGTCATAGACGCCCGGGCCGTGGCAGCGGTCGCCTTCCTCGCGAAATGCGGTGAAGGCCGTGTCGGCGGGAAAGACCGTGTCCATGTGTCCGACCAGCACGATGCCCTTGCGTCCCTTCGCGGCCGGAGCGGTCATGGCCTGGACCATGTTTCCGTGCTCCGTGAAGGGCAGGGTGCGCACGTCGGGCAAGACCTCGCCCAGGACCGTGGCCATTTCCCCCGCCATGCGGTCAAGGCCCGGCTTGTTGCGGCTGCCGCTCTGAATCTCGACCAGCCGCCGCAGCAGATCAAGGGCATCCCTGCGGCGGGGGGCGAGATATGACTGGATTTTGTCGTGCATGGCCGGGATCATTTTTCGTACTTGGCGAAGCCGAAGTCCTGGCGGGCGTATTCTTGCGGATCGGGATCTGGGTATATAACCTGCTCGCCGCTCCAGGGCTTTTGCATCTTCACGTGGCCTTGCGCGTGTTCGAGCACGTTGGTGCGGTGCAATGGGATCTTGCCCCCTGCGGTGGCGATGTAGCGTGGAATGGCGTCACCGGAGATGTTGCCGTACATGCTCTCGATGATGCCCTGTCCCACAGCCACGGGCACGCGCAAATGCATGAACTGCGGGTTGCGGTAGCTGCAGTTGAAGACATAGTAGGGGCGGACATAGGCTTCCTGGATGGTCTCGCACAGCTTCCACATCTTGACGCTGGTGTCGTTGATGCCTTTCAAGAGCACGGCCTGATTCATGACTGCCGCCACGCGTTTGGAGATGGCCTTGAACGCGGCCTTCGAGACCGGCGTGATCTCCTGGGCGGTGTTGATCTGCGTGACCACGCGCAGGGGCTTCCTGTCGCTGCTGGCCTCCAGAATATCCAGAAGTTCGTCGTCGATGCGCTGCGGCGTGGTCACGGGGATGCGTGTGCCGAGCCGTTTCATGCGCACGTGATCGATGGCGTCGAGTTCGCCCAGGAGCCACTTGAGCATGCTGTTGGGCAGGACCAGGCTGTCGCCGCCGGTCACAAGCACGTCACGGATTTCGGGGTTGGCGCGGATGTACTGAAGGGCCTCGCCGTAGGCTTCCTTGCCGTAGAGGCGGTCCTTGGCGCCGATGTGGGCGATGCGCAGGCAATGGGTGCAGTACATGGCGCACATGTTGGTGGCCTTGATGGTCACCACTCTGGGATAAAACTGGTCGATGAGCCGGGCCGGGGAATGGTCCGCTGCCACGGGAGGGATCTCGACGCCGGCGTTGTCGATCATCTCTCCGGTAGGCACGGACTGCAAAAGGACCGGGTCGTTGATCTGGCCAGGGAGGATCAGGCTCGCGTAATAGGGGGTGAGGCGCATGCGGTAGGTCTTGGTGACCCGCAGCACGTCCTGCACGGCCTTGGCGGGCAGATCGATCACTTTGGACAGGGTCTCGACGGATTCGATGGCATGACGAAGCTGGCCGGAATAGGAGTTCCAGTCGTCTTCGCTCATGCCCAGGACTTTTCTGATGCGCGCCTGGTTCTCGAGCATCCGGTCCCAGACTTCGATGCCGCTCGGGGCCTCCCTGGGGTGCCGGTCCAGATATTCGGCGACCCGGTCCTGGGCGGCATCGACGATGGCCAGGGCCTTGCCGACGCGGCCGCCCACAGTGACCCGATGCTCGTCGATCTGTTCATGCTTCACGGCCAGGGCCGTGAGGGCGTCTCGTGTCATATCCAACTGTTCCGGAGTCCAGCCGCGGTCGTCATGGAATTTTTCCAGCGTGGCAAAAAGGGCGACGATGGGACCGGTCAGCGTTTCGGTTTCGGCCTGCCTGAAAAGTTCGGCAATGGTCTGACGCTCTTCATCCGATGGCGCGGCGTCATTTTTCACGGTGAACAGTTTTTCAAAGAGATCCGTCGTAAACGTGTCCAGGGCATTGATGCTCATTACTTGTCATCCTCGCTTGATTCCTGTGTTTGTGAGTGTTTGCGGATGGAGTCGTTCAGTTGCTCGATGCCCAGGCGAATGTCTTCATCGAGCAGGCAGCGGTCTCGGGCCACGGCCACGACCCTGCCCAGAAACGTGCCGGGCATGACGGCCTGCTTGCCGCCGACGTGTTCGACCACGATCACGCCGTGCTCCTGGCCGTTGCTGACGATCTGGCGAAAGAGGGTCCGCTCGTCCTCGTCCACGGGGACGATGTGCTCGGTTTCGGCCTCGTGTTCGAGCTTGAAGTTGTAGGTCCGCCAGCAGATTCCCTTCAGGGCTTCCTTGATCTCCATCTTGTTGTCCGGGAAGCGGTCGAACATCACGGCGTGATATTCCAGTTCCAGCAGGCCCGGAGTCTCGGGCGGCAGGGCGTTCTCAAGGGTGCAGCACATCTCCATGGTCGTGCCCTGCTTGCGGGCGTTGACCTCCACGAAAAATATCCGGCCCTGGTCGTCGACGATGTAGTCGCATCCGAAGATACCGCGATAGCCGCCGCGTCCCATGACCTGGCCTATCCTGCGCGTGATCTCGCGCAGCTCCTGCTGCGTGGTTTCGGGTTGCTCGGAAGGAAAGGTCGATCCGCGAAACTTGTTGCCATCGTATATTTCCTGGTCGGCGGTGGCCGCGATGAACACGTCCTGGGCGTTGGCCACGATCCCCAAAACCGTGGGGTCGGCCACGTGCGGGATGTAGCGGCTGATGAAGAACTTGCCCCGCAGATGCGCGGTCTTGGTCTCGATCTCTTCCTGCGAGCGGGCGACAAAGCTGTTCACTCCGGCCGCCGAATAGGGCTGGCTGACAAATATGCCGTCCGGCCACTCTTCCCAGAGCTCGCGGGCCGTATCCATCATGTCCTGCGCATCCTGGCAGACGCGATAGTTGATCAGCGGGGCGACGTCTTTCAGGCGTTGCAGCTGGTAGAGCTTGTTGTTCCAGATGTTGGCGATGTGGCCGCTGGGCCCGAGGATGCGCACGCCGGGAATGAGCGCCAGGGTCAGTTCGGGCACGGATTCGAAGACGTGGATGAAGACATGCCCCTGCTTGTCCAGAAGCTGGCGGATCAGCTCATTGACCGTGTCCGATGCGGAGACCAGGGAGGCAAAGGTCCGTGGCGGGATGCGGAAGCTGACCTTGCGGCCCTTGGCCCGGAAAAGCTCCCTGGCCATGGGGTTTATGACCATGGTGTTCTTGTGCGGGTAGGATTCGAGCACATCCGGCAGGATGGAAATGAAGTCGAAAGGCTGACCGTGAATCTTGGAGAGAGTCTCCTTGAAGAATTGGTTCAGGCAGTCCGTTTTTATTTCGCCGATATACAGGAAATAAAACGTGTCCGGGTCAAGTTTGATGTCCGAAAAGAGGATGTCCTCGTCTTCCATGAGCATAACCGCGCCTCCACGCAACAGAATTGAGCCCGTCAACGCCATTGTCGCGGGCATTTGTTCCGCTGGCCCTAACGATTGATTCCGCAAACCGCAATTCTTTGCTTGGACCTGTGCAAAGCCGCGTCCGGACTGCGGTTCGCGGCTCCGGAATTTCGGCCGATCGCATGCCGCGCGCTGATTCTGCGGCGTTTTCCCTGCGTCCTGCCGTTCAGTCCAGCTTGACCCGCAGGGTCATCGTGGCGGGCTTGCCGTCGGTGATGCGGTACACAATCCTTAGTTTGTCGATGACCGTGGACATTCCCGGAATATTGATCAGCCCCGATGATTCTCCAGACTTGAGCTGCACGGGGGCGCGAAGTTCGATGGGTTCGCCTTCGACCGGAATGAGGGTCAGGCTTTCGAACATGACTGTGGCGCCGTCGATCCTGAAACGCAGATTGTCGATCTTGCCCAGCTTTTCACCCACCGGCAGGGTCGCCGAGGTGTCCGAGGCCAGAAGACGGACGGGTTCAAGGGCGGTCCACGGTCCGGCAATGGCCGCGGAGACCTGCAGGATGCCGAGCAAAAGGGTGCAAACAAGGATCAGTTTTTTCATGGGAAACTCCAGTACGGGTGCGTTCACTGGTACGTACGCCGTGCACGGGCCGGGATCAAGGGCCGGTTTGTTTTGGCGAGGAGCGTCCTGGGCGCGGACCAGCAAAAAGAGGTATTCCCATAACCGCCATGAGCCCTTATCTGCTTTTTCCATGACAACCGATTCAAAAAAATCCCGGCACGATCCTGAAGCCGAAGTTGCGAACCTGCAGGGCCGCTTGCGGGTTCTGGTCGATGGCTCCCCTTTGGGGATTTTTTTTGACGACGCCGAGGACAAGTGCGTTTTCGTGAACAGGACCTTCTGCGAGATGATGGGGCTGTCCGAGGAGGAAGCCCTGGGGGACGGTTGGGTCAGGACCGTTCACCCCGGGGATCTGCCGAGGCTTTTGAACGAGCGGGCCGGAGCCGTGACCCGGGGCGAGCCGCTTTTTCGGTCCGAGTACAGGTATTCCCGCCCGGACGGACGAGTGGGCTGGGTGGAGGAACAGACCCGGCCGGTTCACGGCCCAGACGGGAATCTGCTGGGCTACGTGGGCACCCTGGCCGAGATCAGCGGGCGCAAGGAAGAGGAGGCACTGCGGGCGCGGCACAGCGAGGTGCTGGAGGAGCGGGTCAGGGAACGCACCGCCGAACTTTTGGCCCAGACCGAACGCCTGGCCGAGATGAACACGGCGCTCAAGGTCCTTTTGCGTCAGCGCGAAGAGGATCGCGAAGATCTTGAACAAGCCGTGCTGGCCAATGTCCGCCGTAGCATCTCTCCGACCCTGGATCGCCTGCAGGGGCTTTGCGCAGGAGAAGAGGCCCGCTTGCTGGCCGATCAGCTTCGCCGGAGCCTCAAGGAATTGACTGAGCCCTTTTGCCATCGATTGTCCACGGTCTGCCAGGGGTTGACCCCAGCCGAAATCCAGGTCGCCGAATTGATCCGCGAGGGACTCGGCACCAAGGAAATCGCCGCCCGTCTGGGGGTTGGCGCCTCCACCATCGACACCCACCGCCATCATCTCCGCCGCAAGCTCGGGCTCAAGGACCGTCGGGACGGCTTGCGCTCCTATCTGCTCTCCCTTGAGTCCTGATATGGAGAAATTCTCCATATTTTCTCCGCAATAAACCGCTATTGTCATTTTGCGGCCTGACTGTTTCAACGGCTGTCCAATCTCAATCAGGAGGACAGCATGAAATCAATTGACTGCAATGACGACAAGGCACTGCTCAATACGGGCCTGGCCCGGATGTTCAAGGGCGGGGTGATCATGGACGTGATCAACGCGGAACAGGCCCGCATTGCCGAAGAGGCCGGGGCCTGCGCGGTCATGGCCCTGGAACGGGTTCCCGCCGACATCCGCGCCTGCGGCGGCGTGGCCCGCATGTCCGACCCGGCCATGATCCGCGAGATCATGGCCAGTGTCTCCATCCCGGTCATGGCCAAGTGCCGCATCGGCCATTTCATGGAGGCCCGCATCCTCGAAGCCGTGGGCGTGGACTACATCGACGAGAGCGAGGTCCTGACTCCGGCGGATGAGGAATTCCATATCGACAAGAATGCGTTCAAGGTGCCCTTTGTCTGCGGATGCCGCAATCTGGGCGAGGCCCTGCGCCGCGTTGCCGAGGGCGCGGCCATGATTCGCACCAAGGGCGAGGCGGGCACGGGGGACGTGGTCGAGGCCGTGCGCCATGCCCGGACCGTGCAAAGCCAGATCAGGCAGGTGCAGGGCATGCCCCTCGAAGAGCTGGCCACGTATGCCAAGAATATCGGTGCGTCCCTGGAACTTCTGCGTCAGGTGCGTGAACTGGGGCGGCTGCCCGTGGTCAATTTCGCTGCCGGAGGAGTGGCCACGCCGGCCGATGCCGCGCTGATGATGCAGCTTGGCATGGACGGAGTTTTCGTTGGGTCGGGGATCTTCAAGAGCGGCGATCCGGCCAAAAGAGCGCGGGCCATCGTGCAGGCGGTGACTCATTTCGACGATCCGTCCATTCTGGCCCGGGTCAGCGAAAATCTGGGCGAGGCCATGTCCGGCATCGCGGTTCGTTCCCTGGACGCCGCGCAGCAGTTCGCGGGCCGGGGCTGGTGATGCGCGTCGGCATCCTTGCCCTGCAGGGCGCTTTCGCCGAGCATGTCGAAATGCTCGAAACGCTGGGGACGCGGGCCGAACTGGTCCGCTCTTGCGCCCATCTGGAAGGGCTGGACGGGCTCATTCTGCCCGGCGGAGAGAGCACCAGCATGCGGCGCCTTGCAGGACTGTCCGGGCTTGACGTCGCCTTGCGCGATTTTGGGGCAAGCCGTCCGGTCTGGGGCGTCTGCGCGGGACTCATTCTGCTGGCCGCCAGGGTCGAGGGCGAGGAGCCTTTTCTGGGGCTCATGGACATGGGGGTCGCGCGCAATGCCTACGGCCGCCAGCAGGAGAGTTTCGTGTCAGGTTTGCGCGTTGACGGGCTGCCGGATTCCCGGCCCTACCCCGGCGTGTTCATCCGCGCTCCGAGGGTGCTCGAAACCGGTCCGGGAGTGACGGTCCTGGGCCGCCTTGGAGATGCCCCGGTGGCCTTGCGCCAGGGCCATCTGATGGCCACGGCCTTTCACCCGGAAATGACCGGGGACGGTCGCGTGCATGCCTGTTTTCTGGATTTGTGCGCGGATCGGATGCAGGGACGTCTGGCCGGATGACCACTGCATATGAATGCGAAAAGGCCGGAGCGGTCCGGCCTTTTCAAGATGATGCGCGGGTCTTTCAAGGCTCGCTGAACATGGCTCGCGGGTCAAAGCCCATGATGAAGGCTCCCCAGTGCTTGCCATCGACAAATATGGGCATGGACAGGTCGTTCAGAATTTCGCCTGTATCGCGCATGTAGGTTTGCAGCAGGAGCGGGTCGGTGTGCGAGCACCTGCGCTGTTCTGTGCGGTTGCTCTGGTAGATGCGCTGGTGCCGGCTTTGGAGCAGGTCCTTGACCGGGTCTCCGGTCATGGCCTTGGAGACGGCCCCGTGATGGATGGGCAGGTAGCCTTTGCGGTCGATGGCCAGACAATAGATGGTCCCCGGGATTCTTTTCTGCGCGTCATCGACGACGCTCTGCATCTCCTTGACGAAAACGTCGCTGAAGGCGGTGACGTATTTCTGCGGCGACGTGTTCGGCACGGTCTTGTACTGCGTGTCGAACACGTTGATCCCCCGGTCCTTCATGCCCTGAATTCGGGCCTGATAGTCGTCGCGGATCTCCTTGGCCGTATCCATGACCGTGTCGAATTTTCCTTCCCCTGTCTTGAATCGCGCCACCAGTTCGAGCATCCGCTCGGTCACGGAGTTCAGGGCGTCCACCGAGGTGGCCGAGGAGTTCATGTCCTTGGCGATCTCCTGGCTGAGCGCATTGATGTTGTTGACCTTTTCGGTGACGTCGTTGTTGTTGGTCGACAATTCCTCGATGGCGGCCGCGATTTTGATCAGCTGGTCGTTGGCCGTTTCAAAGTCGTCGATCATGCTCTCGAAATTGACGGTGGCCGCGGTTACGACCTGGTCGGTATCCCTGGCATAATCCAGGATCTGCGCGGTCTCGGTCTGGGTACGTTCGACGATCTTGATCATTGCCCCGATATTGTTCGATATTTCTTCCGTGGCGGGCTTGATCCTGCGCGAGAGTTCACGCACTTCCTCGGCGACCACGGCAAAACCCTTGCCGTGCTCACCGGCCCGGGCGGCCTCGATGGTGGCGTTCAGGGACAAGAGATTGGTCTGTTCGGAGATGCCGTTGATGATGGTCACGATGCTCAGGATGTTGGCCGAGCTTGCGCCAAGATCGTCCACGGTGTTGCGGAAGGATTCGACGATGGCGTTGATCTTGTGGATCTTGTCCGTGACGTCCTGCAGTTCGGTGTGCGACCTGTGGGCGGTGTTCAGGTTGCTGGTGGTCTTTTCGGCCACATACTGCGTGTTCTGCGCGATTTCGGCGATGGCCGCGTTGGCCTCGTTGCTGGCCACGGCCACTTCCTCGGCGATGGAGCCCTGCGCGGCGGTCTTGTTCCTGGTGTCGAACACGGATTTGGCCATGCGGGTGCTGTCGAGGGCGATGTCGATGCCCATCTTGCGGATTTTTTCCACCAGTTCCCGCACGCTCGCCAGGAAGCTGTTGTAGCAGGCCGAGATGTGCTTCAAGTCCGGGTTATCCAGATCCGCCATGGTGCAGGACAGGTCGGCTTCCTGGCCCTGGATGTTCTGGAACACGGCGTTTATGTCGGCTATGCCCCGCTGCGCCTCGCGGTGCAGAACCTTCAGGGCGACGGCTCCGATCCCCACGGTCAGGAGCAGGATGATCCCGGCCACGCCCCACGACAGCGGCGGAATGGCGGAGCTTGCGGTCAGGGCGATCCAGATGAGGCCCGCGGCATTCAAGGCCAGCAGGGTCAGGATCGTCGCCGTTATCTTGCCGCGCAGCGTGGAGAGCATGGTCTCGCCCGAACTTGGGGCCGAGTCAGTGTTTTTCATGTCAATACCTCGTGTTCCGTGAATTTCGTGCACAAAAGTATAATTGAGCCGGCGGCAAAAGAGAAGGACGCATTCGCGGGAAATGTCGATTGTCTTGGTGGCGGCGTCAGGGCCTCTCTATGGACAATGCCGGGGGGATGCCGTTATCAGGTACCTCCAAACAACGGAGGTGGCCTCTTGAGTATCTTGATAAAAAAAGTGCGCCTGAATGGAGAGTTGGTTGATGTGCTCATCAAGGGCAATCGCTTCGACTCCATCGGAACGGACGTGGATTCGTCCGCCGACGTTGTCATCGACGGGTCGGGCAAGGCCATCCTGCCGTCCTTCCACAACGCCCATACCCACGCCGCCATGACGCTCATGCGCGGCTATGCCGACGACATGGATCTGCACACCTGGCTTGCCGACCATATCTGGCCTTTCGAGTCCAGACTTGGCGAGGACGACATCTATTGGGGGGCGAAACTGGCCTGCCTTGAGATGATCAAGTCCGGAACGACTTTTTTCGCCGACATGTACTGGCATTGGAAGGGCACGGCCCGGGCCGTGACCGAGATGGGCATGCGCGCGGCCCTGTCCGCCGCCTTTTTCGATTTCGACGACCCGGTCCGCGCCGAGACCATGAAGCGTCAGGTCATGGATCTGCACGCCGTCAGTGCCGCCTTTCCGGACCGCATCCAGTTCATTCTCGGGCCTCACGCCATCTACACCGTGTCCTCGGACTCCCTGCGCTGGCTGGGGGAATACGCGAACCGCCACGGGCTTCTGGTGCATCTGCACCTTTCGGAGACGCAAAAAGAGGTCGAGGATTGCCTGGCCAGACATGGCAAACGGCCGGTGGAGTATCTGCACGAGCTGGGTCTTTTGGCTCCGAACCTGATCCTCGCGCATGCCGTGTGGATGGACGGGACCGAGATGGAACTCCTGGCCCGGCACGGGGTGCAGGTCGTGCACTGTCCCGTCTCGAACATGAAGCTCTGTTCCGGCCAGTTCGACCATGTCGCCATGAAGGCTCACGGAGTCACCGTGGCCCTGGGCACGGACGGGTGCTCTTCGAACAACAATCTGGACATGATCGAGGAAATGAAGATCGCTTCCCTGCTGGCCAAGGTCACGTCCATGGACCCGACCGCCATGCCCGCCCAGGAAGCCCTCGACACGGCCACCCTGAACGGGGCGCGCATGTATGGCCTGGACGCGGGCCGCATCGCCTCCGGCAAGCTCGCGGACTGCATATTGGTCAATCTGGAGCATGTGCGCATGGTTCCGGGGCACCATCTTGCCTCCAACCTCGTCTACAGCGCGAACAGCTCCTGCGTGGACACGACCATCTGTGACGGCCGGGTGCTCATGCTCGGCGGCAAGGTCGAGGGCGAGGAAGAGATCCTGGCCCAGGTCCGGGCGACGCTGGCCCGGCTCAACGCCCCGCAAGAGCCCGAGGGGGACGCATGCTCCTGATCTATACCGGCAACGGCAAGGGCAAGACCTCGGCCTGCGTTGGCCAGGCCATTCGCGCCTTGGGGCAGGGGCTTGGCGTGGCTTTTGGGCAGTTCATGAAGCGGGGTGATCAGGCCGGTGAACAGGAGATGCTGGCAAAGCTGCTTGGCGAGCGTTTTCTGGCCTCGGGAGCGGGCTTTTACCGCGACACCGATTTCGACACCCATCGCGAGAAGGCCACGCAGCTTCTGCGCTGGGCAGGAGAGCTCCTTGACCGGGGTGTGGACATGCTGATCCTCGATGAGGCCCTGTATGCCCTGAATCACGGCCTGCTCATGGACGATGAGGTGCGGGAACTGATCACGCGTTGCAAGGACCAGGGGTGCCACCTGGTCTTGTCCGGGCGCGGCGCTCCGTCCTGGATTGTGGAGCTGGCCGACATCGTTTCGGACATCACCGAGGTCAAGCACGTTTACGCCCAGGGCGGCAAGGCCCGTCGCGGGATTGAATTTTAGGGAATCCGCTCCGGCTGTTTTTTAATCGCCCTTCCCCAGATTTTCCGGCCTGATGACGACTTCTCCGCATCCGGGACATACGCCCCGCTGCAGCCTGTTGCGCAGGATGGTGAAGCCGACCCGTTCCACGACCATCTGTCCGCACCCGGGGCAGATGGTGTTCTCCAGGTCCGATCCCGGCACGTTGCCGACAAAGACATGGGAGAGCCCGGCGGCTCGTCCTATATCGTAGGCCCGCTTCAGCGTGTCCAGCGGCGTTGGCGCGTGGTCAAGCATCTGGTGGCAGGGGTGGAAGCGCGAGACGTGCCAGGCAGTATCCTTGCCCAGTTCGTCGTGCACGAAGCGGGCGATTTCGGTCAGTTCCCGGTCCGAGTCGTTCAGGTCCGGGATGATAAGGGTGGTGGTTTCGATGTGCCAGCCCAGTCTTTTCATGTGCGTCAGGTTTTTGAGCACCGGCCCCAGACGTGCGGCGCAGATGTCGCGGTAGAATTCCTCGCGGAAGGATTTGATGTCGATGTTGACGGCCTGGATCAGGTCGCCCAGTGCATCGAGGCATTGCGGACTCTGGAAACCGTTGCTGACCATGATGTTGGCCAGGCCTGCTTCCCGGACCATGATCGCGGTTTCGCGCATGAGTTCGAAAAAGATGGTGGGCTCGGAATAGGTGTAGGCCACGGACGCGGCCCCCGATGTCTGCGCCATGCGGATGATCTCCCGAGGCGGGATGGCCTCTCCGCTGAGCGCCTTGCCCTGCCGGGGAGGCTGGGAAAGGCTCGCGTTTTGACAGAACGCGCAGGCCAGATTGCAGCCTTGGGTGCCAAGGGAAAGAGTTTTGGTCCCGGGCAGGAAATGAAAGAGGGGTTTTTTCTCCACCGGATCGAGGTTCAGGGCCGCGACCTTGTCAGAAGACAGGGAAAAGAGCTGGCCGCTCCTGTTTTCGCGTACCCCGCACTGACCGCGTGTTCCATCTTCGATGCGGCAGAAATGGGCGCAGAGTTGACATTGCACGGCGCTGTCTTCCAATGATCGCCAGAGTAGCGCTGGTGTCTTCATGACCTACTCCTTGATGTTGATTTCAGGAACGATGATGACGGGCTCAAGGTCTGAATCTTCCTGCGGGGGAGCAGGCGGCGGCGAGACCAGAATCAGCGAGCCGTTGTCGGGGTCCGAATGGATGAGGATGCTCCCGTCATCGCTACCTGCCCTGCCGGTTTGCATCACGGTGTCCTTTTGTGCGCCGGAATCAATGGTGATGCCAGCCAGGGCAGCCTGCCCCATGAAAATGAAAAGACAGGCCGGCACAAGGATCGACCTTGCCAACGACGTGTTTTTTGCTTTACTTGGTTCAGCCGTGAGATTATGCAACTTGGCCTCCAGATGAAGAATGATTTGCATTAACGTAGCTGGTTGAAGGCGAAGAAACAAGGAGTTGTACATGTCCCAGCGAGACAAGGCCTACAAGGATGCCGGAGTCGATATAGAAGCGGGCAACACGTTCGTGTCCCGGATCAAGTCTCTGGTGGCATCGACCTACACCAAGGGCGTTGTCAACGATATTGGAGGATTCGGCGGGCTTTTCAAGCCGTCCATGTCCATGGTCAACGAGCCGGTGCTGGTGGCTTCCACCGACGGCGTGGGCACGAAGCTCAAGCTGGCCTTCATGTTCGACAGACACGACACAGTCGGCATCGACCTGGTGGCCATGAGTGTCAACGACATCATTGTCCAGGGTGCCAAGCCTCTTTTTTTCCTCGACTATTTCGCCACGGGCAAGCTTGATATCGACAAGGCCGAAGCGGTCATAAAGGGCATCGTCGACGGCTGCAAGGAAGGCCAGTGCGCCCTCATCGGCGGTGAAACCGCCGAGATGCCCGATTTTTACGCCGACGGCGAATACGACTTGTCCGGGTTCTGCGTCGGCATGGTCGACAATGACAAGGTCGTGGACGGTTCGAGCATCGGCGTGGGCGACATCATTATCGGCCTGGCCTCTTCGGGCGTGCATTCCAACGGGTACTCCCTTGTACGCAAGATCTATGAGCGCTCCGGCCTGCAGCCCGCCGACATTTTTCCCGGCACGGATCAGACCGTGGCCGAAGTTCTGCTCACGCCAACCCGCATCTATGTCGAAGCCGTGCGCAACGTCATGCGGGACTGGGAAATTCATGGCATGGTCCATGTCACCGGCGGTGGCTTCTACGATAACATCGTGCGCATCCTGCCCAAGGGCGTGACCGCGCAGATCCGTTTCGGCTCCTGGAGCATCCCGCCCGTTTTTGAATGGCTGCGGACCCAGGGGGACCTCTCCTGGGAGGAGATGCTGCAGATTTTCAACAGCGGCATCGGCTATATCATGGTCGTCAAGAAGGACGTGGCCAAGGATGTGGTGCACCGGCTGGGCGCACTGAAGCAGGACGCCTGGATAATCGGCGAGATTGTCGAGCGTGTCGACGGCGAGGAGCAGGTCCGCATAGATTTTCCCGTCGCCGACGCATGAGCTGACGGCAAGGCGACAAGGGCCGCCGTTTTCTTCCCGAGAAATGTTTGAACCCCGTCCGGTTTTCCAGGCGGGGTTCTTTTTGGCTTTTTGGAAGGCCGGTTGTGCGCAGGCGGCGGCTATGTCCAGAGCAGGGGGGTCTTGTTCTCGATATAGGGGTTGAAATAGCCGTAATTGATCCAGGGGCAGGCTTTTTTGAGTCGTTTCATGAAATTGCCAAGGCCCATGGACGGCTCGGTCGGGTCTCCGACACAACCCAGGTAAAGCTCGGGGTCGAGGCTCAGGTTGCGCATCTGGATGTAGTCGGGCCGGGCGGAGGCGACGAGATCGGTCAGGGCTTCGAGTTCGCTTTCCACGTCGCTTACGCCGGGGAAGAAAAGGTAGTTGAGGGACACGAAAAGTCCGTGCTCCTTGGCCGTGACGATGGTGCGGCGGACGTCGGCGAAGGTGTAGCCGTGGGGCCGGTAGTAGCTGTTGTAGACGGACTCCCGCGCGCTGTTCAGGCTGACCCGGATGGAATCGAGGCCGGCCTTGGCAAGGCCTGGCATGGTATCCGGCAGGCTCGCGTTGGTGTTGATGTTGACCGTGCCCCGGCCGCCCGCACCACGGAAGAGGGCGATGGCTTCGGTCAGGAGCGCGGCTTCCGTCAGGGGTTCGCCTTCACAGCCCTGCCCGAAGGACATGACCGGATTCTTGGCCCGCTTGGAGTGTAGCTGCATGATCTCGACAATTTCTTTCGCCGTGGGGGTGAAATCAATGCGGTTCTGGGAGGACGGAAAGCCTGAGTCCAGCGGCTGGTGCGAGATGCAGCCGTAGCAGCGGGCATTGCAGGCCTTGGCCGTAGGCAGGGGCGCCTCGAACCGGCCCAGGGCCAGGTTTTTGGCGGCCGGGCAGCAAAAGGTCAGGGCGCAGCGCGAAAGATGGGAGATCAGCCGGTTTTCGGGATAGCGCTTCAGCAGATCCTGGGCGCCCTTGGTGATCCGTTCCGGCGCGACCTGGGTGAAGACCTGTCTTCTGTCCTTGTCGACCTGGGTGGCCGCGACCCAGAATTTGTCCTTGGCGAAACCGATGGCTCCGTATGCGAACAACGGCAGCTTGGGTGCGTCGGTGTCAGGCAGGTAGGCCGCCGAGGCGGAGAGCGTATAGGACGGGCAGACAAAGGCGGCCACGGCCCGCTCTTCCATGGCCTCGGCCTTGCCAGTCTCGGGGTCCAGGCCCAGGGCGTGACGGCCGGGCAAAAGATACAGGTCGCTGCCTTCGGGCAGGGGAATCAGCTCGTCCGGGCGGGGCAGGGTCAGTTCGCGGCCCCGGCGCACGAGCATGAGCAGGTCGGGGTGGTCGTAAACATTGCCGTCCGCATCCGCGAAAACCATGACCGGCTGGATTTTTTTGCTGCTCACAGGGCGCTCCTTGAAAAAAAGAAGGCAGAGGTGCGCGTGCACCTCTGCCCCAGTGTGTTCGAAAACCAGAGGGCGATTAACGCTTGGAGTACTGGAACCGGGCACGGGCAGCGCGCTGGCCGTACTTCTTTCTTTCCTTGACGCGGGAATCGCGGGTCAGGAAACCGGCACGCTTGAGCACGCCGCGCATTTCCGGATCGAATTCAAGCAGGGCGCGGCTGATGCCATGACGCACGGCCTGAGCCTGTCCGGAAAGACCGCCGCCGGTGACACGGCAGGCGATGTTGAATTTTTCGAGGGTTTTGGTCAGCTTGAGGGGCTGACGAATGATCATCTGCAACGTGGCCCGGGGAAAGTAGTCACCCAGTTCGCGACCGTTGACAGTGATGGTCCCTGTGCCTTTATACAGTCTGGTCCGGGAAACGGATGTCTTTCTTTTGCCGGTACCGTAGAAGAAATCTTGACTCATAATCTTCTCCATCCCTGATTAGATGTCCAGCACTTCAGGCTGCTGTGCCTGGTGAGGATGTTCCGTGCCGGTGTATACTTTCAGTTTTTTGATCAGCTGAAAGCCCAATGCGCTTTTGGGCAGCATGCCTTTGACCGCCTTGGTGATGACCGTTTCCGGGCTTTTGACCATCATCTCTTCCAGAGTGGTTTCCCGAAGGCCGCCTACATAACCGGTATAACGGTAGTAGGTCTTCTGGGAAGCCTTCTGGCCGGTTACTTTGATTTTGTCCGCGTTGATGACGATGATGAAATCACCGTTATCCATGTGCGGGGCGAACTCGGCCTTGTGTTTTCCCCGGAGGCGGGTTGCTATTTCCGTTGCAAGTCGGCCCAGGACCTTGTCCTTGGCGTCGACAAGGTACCATTTGTGGGTCAGTTCACTTGCTTTGGGACTGTACGTCTTCATTTCTGTGGCTCCTGCCTGATAAACCCGAGTCGTTGCGGGTGCTTTCAACCTTGAGATCGGAGGTAACATGCACAAATGGTTGTGCTTTACCACCGTAACCGCTACAACGTAACGAAACAATGCGTGTGGGATAAGGGAAGAAAGAGCTATCTTTCCTGTGCCTGCTTGTAAAGTATTTTTCTTGTTTTTTTGAGAAAAAATTTCATCCGCCGGCCTGACGCGGCATCATGGGGAGGCCTAGAGTGCCTAGTATACGCAAGGGTTTGCTTCAACTTGTTTTTTCCGGAAGTTTCATGAAGCGCTGGAACGACAAGATGCGTCCCATGGAACTTGTTGAGGTCGACAAGCAGGCCCACAAGATGATCGTCGCCTGGCTGCTTTTCGAACTCAATTCCCAGAATCTTTCCCCCGGGGACAGGGCCGCCCTTGGCGAAGACATCGTGCGCGGCGGAATTTACGATTACCTTTATCGCCTGGTCATAACCGACATCAAGCCGCCCATCTTCTATCAGATCAAGTCCAATCCGGCCCATTATCAGAAACTTACGGCCTGGGTGCTCAATGAATTACAGCCGCGCGTCCAGCCTCTGGGCAAGGATTTCTGGGATGGCATGAAGGACCATTTCGAACGGCAGGTCAGCGGCGACCAGAGCCTGGCCTCGCGGATTCTCGACGCAGCGCATCTCTTCGCCAGCAGATGGGAGTTCCACCTTATCCGGGACATGAACAAGTGGGATGAGGAAATGGACGATATCGAGGACAATTTCAGGCGCGGCCTGGAGGCGCATCTGGATCTGACCGGCGTGCGCCAGCTGATCGAGGGGCCGAGCACCCGGCTCGGGAAATTCGCCTTCATGTGCGGGCAGCTGCGTTTTCAGAAACGCTGGTCCCAGACCCCGCGCATCCCCGAGACTTCCGTCCTCGGGCATATGTTCATCGTGGCCTGTCTGGCCTATTTTTTCAGCATCGCCGTTGGCGCTTGTCCGGTGCGCAGAAAAAATAATTTCTATGCCGGGCTGTTTCACGATATCCCGGAACTCTTGACCCGCGATATCATCTCGCCGGTCAAGAGTTCGGTTCAGGGCATCGGGGATCTGATCCGTGAATACGAAGGCCGGGAACTTGAACGCCGCCTCTTTTCCATTCTCGACCGTTCTGTGTATGGGGGGCTTGTGGATCGGCTGGAGTATTTTCTGGGCATCGAGGTAGGCTCGGAGTTCGAGTCCACCATCATGCAGGACGGACGGGCGAAAGTCGTGAGCTGGGAGCAGTTGCAGGGGCCGTACAACCGTGACGAATTCTGCCCCAAGGACGGCAGAATGCTCAAGGTGTGCGATCATCTGGCCGCCTTTCTCGAAGCCTACACCGCTCTGGCCAACGGCATCACCAACGCCCATCTGCAACAGGCTTCGTGGCGGATCAGGACACTGTATCAGAACCAGTCGCTGACTGAGGAATTGCACATCGGCGCGCTGCTGGCCGATTTCGATTGAGTGAGTTCGGGGCCGGGCACTTTCTTCCTTATCATTAAACAGGGGTATAATCATGATGTTACGCAAGCGGGTCTGGGATATCATGCGTGAGGATTTTGCGTTCGTGCGCGAGGACGCGAGCCTTTCCGAGGCCATCACCGCCCTGCGCCAAATTCGCGCCAAACAGGCGGACACCAGTTTCGTGCTGGTTTTTTCAAAAAACGACAAATTCATTGGCGTGCTTTCCATGTGGAACCTGATCCAGGGCATTGGCCCGTGCCTGCTCAAGGGGTCCGTCCTGGACGGCAACGAGGTGGACTGGGACAGCGCCTTTGCCCATGCCTGCCGCAGCTGCTCCCAGGTCCGCATCTCGGACTGCCTGCAACATGACATCCCCATGCTGAAGCCCAACGATCCGCTGGCCCGCGTGCTTGAGGTTTTTCTCGACTACCGTCGCGGACGCGCAGTGGTCGAGGAGGGAGGCAAGATCATCGGCGTGGTCTGCATGGCCGATCTGTTCAAGGAAATCAGTGATTCCCTGATGCCCTAGTTCGCATGCGGCGGGCCGTTGCAACCGGCTCGCCGTGATATTTTTTCCCAAAGGATCCCGCCATGCTTCCGCTCCCGGCGTTTCCTTCGAAAGTGAGCTGCCACAATGCGCTGCAATAAAAAGGACGTAAGCTTCGCGATCTGTCTTTGGGCACACGCGCTTCTTGTCCTCTTCTCCCTGCTTGTTCCTGTCTCGGGCGCGCTGGCTGCTCCCGATAAAATTGTTGTGGCGGATGACAGGGATTACCCCCCGTACATGTTTCTCGATGCCTCGGGTAGTCCCAAGGGGATTCTGGTCGATGTCTGGGAACTGTGGAGCAGAAAGACCGGCATTGCCGTCGAATTTAAGCTCATGGAGTGGAGCGCCGCCCTGGACGCGGTCAGGGAAGGAAAGGCCGATGCGATTGGAGGGATGGCACGGACGCCGGAGCGTGAAGAGGTGTTCGACCTGACGTCGCAGATCACTGTCATTCCATCCGGCATATTCTTTCATGACCAGCTTGGGGGGATCAAGAACGTCAAGGATCTTGCCGGATTTTCGGTAGGGATCGTCGGCGGGGACGCTGCCCGGGACGTGGCCCTGTCCCGTTATCCGGAGTTGCGGTTCGCCACGTTTTCCGGGACGCGCGAGCTTGTCGGGGCGGCAATTTCAGGTGAGATCAAGGTGTTTATCTCGGACGTGCCGGTGGCGCGGCATTATCTGGCCCAACATGCGGGCAGCGCCGAGTTTCGTCAGGCCTTGGAACTGGTTTCGACACAGACCGTCCACGGGGCGGTGCGCAAGAACAATACCGAGCTTCTGGGCGTGATACAGGGCGGTTTCGATCAAATCACGGAGTCCGAAATTGATGCGATCATGGACGAATGGTCCGGTCATCCCGTTCAGGCAGCTTTGCCTTGGAGCATGATCGTCCTGGTGTTCGGAATTCTGAGCTCAATACTTGTGGGCGTTTTTCTGTGGAATTTCCTTCTGCGCAGACGGGTCCAGGCTAAAACGGCAGAGTTGGCGGAATCTGTGCGTGAGGCGGGTGAGAGAAAGGAAAAATACAGACTTCTTGTGGAGCATCAGACTGACCTGCTGGTCAAGGTCGATTTGGAGGGGCGCTTTCTTTACGTGAGCCCCGCGTATTGCCGAACCTTTGGTAAATCCGAGGCCGAGTTGCTGAATTCTACCTTCATGCCGCTCATTCATGCGGATGACGTGGCCGCCACCGAAGAGGCCATGAAGGCGCTGCATGTCCCGCCTCACACTGCCTACATGGAACAGCGCGCCATGACTGTCGACGGTTGGCGCTGGTTCGCATGGAACGATTCGGCCATTCTCGGGAAAACGGGAGAAATCGAGGCCATCGTCGGCGTTGGACGTGATGTCACCGAGCGCAAGGAAGCCGAGGAACTGCTGCGTCAGAGCGAGGAACGCTTCGCAAAGGCCTTTCATTCGAGTCCTGCGCCCTTGGTCATCTCCGATATCGCCACCGGCCGTTTCATCGACGTCAATGCCCGGTGGGTGGAGATGCTCGGCTATGCCAAGGAGGACCAGATCGGTCGAACCTCCAAGGAAGTCGGGATATGGGCGGACACGGACCTCAGGGACAGGGCCATTGCAATTCTGCGCAAGGAGGGATCCTTCAAGGAGTTTCCCATCGAGTTTCTGACCAGTACGGGCAGCGCGCGTTCCGTCCTCTGGTCCGCCGAGATTATCATTCTTCAGGGACGGGAGGTCATGCTCTCCCTGCTTTTCGACTATACCGAGCGCAGGAAGGCCGAAGAGGCCTTGCGCAAGAGCGAGAAGCTCTATCGCTCGGTCATCGACAATATTCATGACGTCTTCTATCGCACCGACGCCGAGGGTCGGCTCGCCATGGTCAGTCCGTCGGGGGCCCGCCTGCTGGGTTACGAAAGCACCGAGGAGATGCTCGGACGATTGAACGAGGAATTCTGGTTCGAACCCGAGGAACGTCGGAATTTTTTGCAGCGTATTCAAGCCCAGGGTTTTGTGGCCGACTTCGAGGTGGTCTTGAAGCGCAAGGACGGCGAGCCGGTGCTCGTGGCCACATCGAGCGGGCTTTACCACGACGAGCAGGGCGCCGTTCTTGGAGTCGAGGGGATTTTTCGCGACATCACCGAGCGCAAACGCACGGAGGAGCGGCTGCGTCAATCCGAGGAAAAATTTTCGCGTCTTTTCAAGCTCTCCCCTGACGCCATTTCGCTGTCGGACCCGGACAGCGGCCTGCTGGTTGAAGTCAATGACGCGTACGCACGGCTCACAGGATATCGCCAGGATGAGCTTGTGGGCAGGAGCGCCCTTGAGATCGGTCTGTTCGTCGATCCTGAAAGTCGCGGGCGGGTGATCGAACGGCTGAAGAGAACCGGCCAGATCAGCAATATGGAAATCGAATTCCGGCGCAAGGACGGCGCTCATGTGCCGTGCAGCGTTTCGGGCCAGTTCATAAGTCTCGGCATGGAACGCTATCTTCTGGCCGTGATACGGGATGTGACCGAGTTCAAGCGCATGCAGGAGATGATGATCCAGAGCGAGAAGATGGTCTCGGTGGGTGGCATCGCGGCCGGAGTCGCTCATGAGATCAACAATCCGCTGGGAATCATCGTGCAGAGCGCGCAGAATCTGGTGCAGCGCACACGTCCCGATTTTCACAGGAATATCGAAGTGGCCAAGAGCATCGGCCTGGATATGGCGCAACTTGAAAAATACATGCAGGAGCGCAAAATCCTGACATTTGTGCAGGACATGCAGGACGCTGCCTTGCGCGCGGCGGACATCATCCGGCACATGCTCGATTTCAGTCGACGCAGCGAATCCAGACGCGCGGTTTGCTCGCTGCCGGTCATAGTGGACCGGGCCCTGACCCTGGCGCAAAACGACTATGACCTGAAGAAGAGCTTCGATTTCAAACAAATCCGCATCGTCAAGGATTATGCCGCGGATCTTGTGCCGGTCGAGTGCACGGAGACGGAACTTGAGCAGGTCTTTTTGAATCTGCTGCGCAATGCGGCCCAGGCCATGATCATGGGCGAATTCCGATCCGAAGATCCGAAAATCGTGGTCCGGTTGTCGAACGCGGCCTTAGGCGTACGCTGCGAGATCGAGGACAACGGGGCGGGCATGCCCGCCGAGGTCATGCGCCGGATCTTCGAACCCTTCTTTACCACCAAGCCTACTGGCATCGGCACGGGTCTGGGGCTGTCCGTGTCCTACTTCATTGTGACTCGCGGGCACGGCGGAAAAATGTGGGTGGAGTCGACGCCCGGCATCGGTACCAGATTTGTCATCGATCTGCCCGCCAGCGCATCTCTGGAACAAGGCCCGAACCTCGGCCGGGCATGAGCCGCGCTTCCGGGCACGGCAAATGAAAACCCCCGCGACATGTTGGTGTCACGGGGGTTTTCATTTTTAAGCGAGGGGCTGGATCATTCGCTTTTCAGGGAGCGCACTTCCGGCCAGATTTCGTCGATGGTTTCCACGGTTTTGACCGTGATGCGTTTTCTGAGTTCCTTGGGAATTTCGTCCAGGTCGTGGGCGTTTCGGGCCGGGATGAGCACCTTCTTGACCCCGTGGCTGACCGCCGCCAGGATTTTTTCCTTGATGCCGCCAACCGGCATGACCCGTCCGCGCAGGGTGATTTCGCCGGTCATGGCCACATCCGAGGCCACCGGTTCATTGCTGATGGCCGACATGAGCGCCGTGACCAGGGTCACGCCGGCGGACGGTCCGTCCTTGGGCGTGGCTCCGGCCGGGACGTGGATGTGAATGTCGTGCGTGTCGAAGAAGTCATCGGCAAGCTGCAGACTTGCGCTTTTGGTGCGCGCATAGCTCAGAGCCGCCTGGGCGCTTTCCTTCATCACCTCGCCGAGCTTTCCGGTCAGGATGAGCTTGCCCTTGCCCGGCAAAAGGCTGCACTCGATGTGCAGGATCTCGCCGCCGTAAGGCGTCCAGGCCAGACCCAGGGCCACGCCGGGAGGCATGGAGCTTTCGCGCTCCTCATCCATGAATTTGGGCTGCCCCAGAAGCTTTACGAGCGCCGACGTGGTCACGCGGAACGGGCCCTTCTTGCCCTCGGCCACCCGGCGCGCGTACTTGCGGCAGATGGAGCCGATCTCCCGCTCCAGGTTGCGCAGGCCCGCCTCTCGCGTGTAGCCTCTGATGATTTCGGCCAGAACCGCGTCGGAGATGATCAGGGTGTCGCTCGTGAGACCGTTTTCCTTGATCTGTCTGGTCAGGAGGTAGCGCCGCGCGATGATGGTCTTCTCCTGTTCCGTGTAGCCGGGGATGCGGATCACTTCCATGCGGTCCAAAAGGGCCGACGGGATGGTATCGAGCATGTTGGCCGTGCAGATGAACATGACCTTCGACAGATCGTAGGGCACGTTGAGGTAATGATCCGTGAAGGAGTTGTTCTGTTCCGGATCGAGCACCTCCAGCAGCGCCGAGGACGGATCGCCCCTGAAATCGTTGCCGAGCTTGTCGATTTCGTCGAGCATGATGACCGGATTGATCGTTCCGGCGTCCTTCATGGACTGGATGATACGGCCGGGCATGGCGCCGATGTAGGTGCGGCGGTGTCCTCGGATCTCGGCCTCATCACGCATTCCGCCCAGCGACATGCGCACGAATTTTCTCCCGAGGGATCTGGCGATGGACTTGCCAAGCGACGTCTTGCCGACTCCGGGAGGGCCTACGAAACACAGGATCGGGCCCTTCATGGACGGATTGAGCTTGCGCACGCTCAGGTATTCGAGGATGCGCTCCTTGACCTTTTCAAGGTTGTAGTGGTCCTCATGGAGGATCTTGCCCGCTTCCTTGATGTCAAGCCGGTCCTTGGACGTCTTTTTCCAGGGCAGGTCGATGAGCCAGTCGATATAGGTTCGCAGGATGGTCGCTTCCGAGCTGTCGGGATGCATGGACTCAAGTCGCGAGAGCTGCTTGTCGGCCTCTTTTTTTACCTTCTTGGGCAGGCCAAGGGAGTTCAGTGTTTTTCTGAGCTCTTCCATCTCCTCGCCTTCACCGCCCTTGTCGCCAAGCTCGCGGCGGATGGCTTTGAGCTGCTCGCGCAGGAAATATTCGCGCTGGGCCTTGTCCATCCCTTCCTTGGCCATGCTCTGGATCTTGGCCTGCATGGAGGCCACTTCCACTTCCTTGACCAGCTGGGAGTTGACCAGGTTCAGCCGTTCGATGGGGTCATGGCTTTCCAGGATGCGCTGGGCCTCGGAGGACTTCATGCGCAGGTTGGATGCGACCAGGTCGGCCAGGCGGCCGTGCTCGTTCACGGCGTTGAGCACGTTCATGATCTCGCCGGCGTCGATGCCGCGCAGGGTCAGGATTTTTTCGCTCTGTTCCTTGACCGAACGCAGCAAGGCTTCCTCTTCGGGGCCGGGATTTTCAACCACGAGTTCGTCGATGGTCTCGATCTTGACCATGTCGAAGGGATCGTGCTGCACGAATTCGGTGATTCTGGCGCGAGTCAGGCCCTGGACCAGGACTTTGAGTCGGCCGTCGGGCATCTTGAGCATGCGCATGATCATGGCCACGGTGCCGGTGGCGTAAAGATCCTCGGGAGAGGGATCGTCCACGCCCTCGTCCTTTTGCGTGCTGATGAAGATGTAGCGGCTGCCGTTGAGCGCCGCGTCCACTGCCTGCACGCTTTTTTCACGTCCGACGAACAGGGGCAGGATCATGTAATTGAAGACGACAATGTCCCTGACCGCCAAAAGAGGCATGGTGGTAGGGATTTCCGCTTCCTGAACGGAACTGTCGGCACTGGCTGTATCTGAATTTTCGCCCTGAAGTTCGTCTTTTTCCGGGGAAAACGATTTTTCTTCGCTCATTGAGGTCTCCTCGTGGTGTTGTATTCGCGTTGTTTCAAGTCGCGAAAAGCAAATTCAGTCAATTATAAGGCTCCTGGAGCCCCAGGCAAGAAAAAAAATGGATTTTTTCCCTTTTGGGAATAAAAAATCAGAGCAGGCCCTGGGCGCGGAAGCTGGAAAAGGTCTCGGAAGTCACGACGATGTGGTCGAGCAGGCGCAAACCGAGGTCATCGGCCAGGCGGGCGATGGTTTCGGTCAGGGCCTTGTCTTGCGATGAGGGGACGGGGTTTCCGCCGGGGTGGTTGTGGACCAGGATCAGTCCGCCGGCATGGTGGCGCAAGGCCAGTTCGAGGATTTCGCGCGGGTAGGCCGCGGTTTGATCCACGGTGCCCCGAAAGACGCGTTCAAAGGAGATGAGCCTGTTCTGGTTGTCGACGAGGATGACCCAGAATTCTTCCTTGGTAAGATGTCCAAGGCGGGCGCAGACCATGTCCCGAACCTGTTCCGGCGACGAGAATTTTTCCCTGCGGGCTATCGCGCCGCATGCCTGGCGCGCGCGGCATTCGTGCAGGGTCCGCCAGAATCTGGCAGCGCCTTCGCCCAGGCCGGGGATTTCGGCGATGCGGCCGGGGTCGGCGAGCAACGCGTCGCCAAGCGACCCGAAACGGGAGATCATCTCCTTGGCGATGGGCTTGGTGTCCTTGCGGGGCAGGGCATAGGTCAGCAGCAATTCCAGCACTTCATAATCGGACAAGGCCCGGGGATCGTTGTCCAGGCGTTGGCGCAGCCGCAGACGGTGTCCCAGAGAGTGGGCAGCGTCCTCTTTCACCACAGGCGCTGGGCTTCCTTGACGAGGTTCTCCATGGCCTGGGCGGGCTTAAGCCTTCCGGTTTTGATGTCCGTGTCGGCCTGCAGTACGATATCCCAGAAGCGGCCGATGCGCGCCGGTCCCAGACGCTGGGCCAGGCGTTTTTTTTCCGTCTTCAGGCTGGGGTAGAGTTGGACCTTGCCGTCTTCCCCGTGCAGGAGCTGCCAGAGCTGGCGGGCTTCGCGCAGCATGAGCGAGGAGACCGGAAAAACCATGTCTCCGCCGGCCATGGCCGGGTCGTTCAGGAGTCGATCCCAGGCCTTCTGACGGCCGACGGGAGTTTGCAGGGAACGCAGAAAGGCGAACAGATCAAAGGCCTCCTCGGCATCAAGGGCCGCGAGGTGTTCGGGCTGGATAGATTTTTCCGGGCCTGCCAGGAGCAGGATTTTTTCCAGCTCGTTGCGCAGGGCGATGGTGCTGAGCGGCAGGGATTCCGCCAGGATTTTCTTGACGCCATGGGCGTAGGTCAGTCCGTGGCGTGCGGCGAAACGATCGAGTTCCTGGCCGATGGTGGCGCGGGAGAGTCCGGGATGTTCCCAGATCCAGCCCCTTTTTTGCGCGGCGGCCCAGTATCTGCCCTTGCTCACGGTCTTCGGTACGTTGGACTTGCCGGATTTCCACTCGCCCTCAAGGCAGAACATGGGCCAGACCGAGGGTCTGGCCATGGCCAAAAGGGGGCCCATGCGGGTCCAGAATTCGTCGTTCTGGTCCTGGGCCCGGCGCAGGACCACGGCGTTGGGCGGGCCCATCATGGACGGAACGGTCAGGGTCTGCCAGAAGCGATCCGGGAGATCTTCATCACCCCAAAAGGTTCGAACGGCGAAACCCTGGCCTTCCAGGAGTTCGTCCACGCGGTCCTTCAAAAGTTCCGGGTCCGCGCAGACGAGAAAGGAGAAGCCCTGTCTGGTCATGTCCGGATCAGAACTTCTGGCCCAGCTGGTCGGCCACTTTGCGCACCGCGAGGTCCACGGCTTCCTGGGTCGCTTCGCGCTTGGCGCTGGTTGACTGCAGGGTGCCCGAGCTCGACTGGATTTCGCTGGAGCCCCGAAAGGATTCAGAGGCCGAGATCGGACCCGAGGTCCAGATCAGGGCGTTGGTCTTGGTGCTGAAAAAGGTGACCACCATCTGAATGCTGGCCGCTGACTTGAGGGTCACGTCATCGCGGCCCTTCAGGGAGTCGGAGGTGCTGTAGGATCGCACGTCGATGTTGACCGTGGCCTCGGCCTCGTCCCGGCTGACCCATGTCACGTTGCCGCGGCGGGTCAGTTCGTCGCGCAGGCTGCTTCTGAGCATGGGCTCGATCCATGTCTCGGTGGTCGGGTTGGTGACCTTGTCCAGATAGAGGCGCGTGCTGTCCTGGGGCAGCTGGATCGGAGCCCGGGCAGTGAGCTGATACCCGCATGCGGGCAGCAGCAGGGCGATGCAGAGCACCGCCCACACGAGGCTACCTGACAACCACGTTGACCAGTTTTCCGGGAATGACGATTGTTTTGACAATTGTTTTGCCCTCGATGTGTCGTGAGACGTTTTGATCGTTCATGGCCTGAGTCTCGATTTCTTCCGAGGTCGCATCCGCCGCCACCGTTATCTGGCCGCGAAGCTTGCCGTTGACCTGCAGAACCACGGTCACCTCGTTGGTCTTGAGGGCTTCGGGGTCGTGCGTGGGCCAGGGTTCGGCGGCCAGGGTCCTGGTGTATCCCATGCGGTTCCAGACCTCTTCGCAGACGTGCGGAGCGATGGGTGACAGGGTCACCAGCAGGGAAGAGATGGCCGATGACAAAAGGCGCGGGCCGTGCTTGCTTCCGCGCAGGTCGTCCTTGGTCGCGTAGAGGGTGTTGACCAGCTCCATCATGGCGGCAATGGCCGTGTTGAACTGGAACTTGTTTTCAATGTCGCGTTCCACCCTGCGCACGGTGTCGTGTTCCTTGCGGCGCAGCTCGGCCGCGGCCTCGCCGAGCATACCGTCCACGCTCACGCATGTGCCGACGGGGGAGAGGATGTCATCGAGTTCGTCCACCAGCCGCCACAGGCGGTTCAGAAAGCGGCTTGAGCCTTCGATGCCCTTGTCGTTCCATTCCAGATCCTTTTCCGGCGGAGCGGCGAAAAGGCAGAACAGGCGAACGGTGTCCGCTCCGTACTTGGCGATCATTTCGTCGGGGTCGACCACGTTGCCCTTGGATTTGGACATCTTGGAACCGTGCAGCAGGACCATACCCTGGGTCAGCAGGTTCTTGAAGGGTTCGTCGTGGGTGAGGTAGCCTTCGTCGCGCAGGGCCTTGACGAAAAAGCGCGAATACAAAAGATGCAGGATGGCGTGCTCGATGCCGCCGATGTACTGGTCCACGGGCATCCAGTAGGCGACCTCCGCCGGATCGAAGGCCACGGTTTCGTTGCGGGCCGAGGTGTAGCGGGCGAAATACCAGGATGACTCCACGAAGGTGTCCATGGTGTCCGTCTCGCGACGGGCGGGCTTGCCGCAGGTCGGGCAGGCGACGTTCACAAAGCTTTCGCAATCCGGCAGGGGAGAGCGACCGTCGGCGTTGACCTTGACGTCCAGGGGCAGTTCCACCGGGAGCTGGCTTGCCGGCACGGGCACGATGCCGCAGTCATCGCAATAGATGACCGGGATGGGCGCGCCCCAGTAGCGCTGGCGGGAAATGTTCCAGTCGCGCAGGCGATAATTGACCGTGGGCTTGCCCAGATCCCGGGCCGCGAGCATGTCCACGATGGCCTTCTTGGCCTCTTCGTTGCCCATGCCGTCGAACTGTCCCGAATTGGTCATTATGCCGGGGTCGGAATAGGCCTCGGTCATGGTCTTCGGATCAAGACTCATGTCCTTGGGATTTATGACCACCTGCACGGGCAGCTTGTACTTGGCCGCGAATTCGAAATCGCGCTGGTCGTGAGCCGGGACGGCCATGACCGCGCCCGTGCCGTAGCCCATGAGCACGAAGTTGGCCACGTAGATGGGCATTTCACGACCGTTCAGGGGATTGATGCAATACCGTCCGGTGAAGACGCCTTCCTTTTCCAGGTCGTCGGCGGTGCGGACGATGCGGTCCATCTTGGCGATGCGGTCCACGAATTCGCCGACAGCGGCTTCCTGAGCGGTTCCGGCGACGAGTTTCTGCACCAGCGGATGTTCCGGAGCCAGGCTCATGAACGTCGCGCCGAAGAGCGTGTCGGGACGGGTCGTGAATACGGGGATCTGTTCGTCAAGGCCCTGGACCTTGAAGGATATCTCGGCGCCGATGCTTTTGCCGATCCAGTTGCGCTGCATGGTCAGCACGCGCTCTGGCCAGCCCTCGGTCAGCTTGTCCAGATCAGCCAGAAGCTCCTCGGCGTAGTCGGTGATGCGCAAGAACCACTGCGAAAGCTGTTTTTGCTGCACTTCGGAATCGCAGCGCCAGCACAGGCCTTCCTCGACCTGCTCGTTGGCCAGCACCGTGTGGCAGCTCGGACACCAGTTGACCGGAGCGTTCTTGCGGTAAACCAGCCCTTTTTCCAGGAACTTGAGGAAGAATTCCTGTTCGAAACGGTAGTATCCGGGGTGACACGTCGCGATTTCCCGATCCCAGTCGTAGGAATAGCCCAGGCGTTTGAGCTGGGTGCGCATGTAGGCGATGTTTTCGTAGGTCCACTTGGCGGGGTGGGTGTTGTTCTTGATGGCCGCGTTCTCGGCAGGCAGGCCGAAGGCGTCCCAGCCCATGGGGTGGAACACGTTGAAACCCTGCATGCGTTTGTAGCGGGCGACCACGTCGCCGATGGAATAGTTGCGCACATGTCCCATGTGGATGCGTCCCGAGGGGTAGGGAAACATTTCCAGGACATAGTATTTTTCGCCGTCCCGGGACATGTCGGTTCGAAAACAGGCCTGGTCTTCCCATGCCTTTTGCCATTTTTCCTCGATCTGCTTGAAATCGTAATGCCTCATGCTGTCCTCAAGATTCCGTGTTGCCGGACTGAATTGTCTTGTGTTCATTGCGCTGGGCACCTTTGGCCGCGGCGTCGAGCACTCCGTTGACGAAGGTCTTGGAGTTGTCGTCCCCGAAATCCTTGGCCAGTTCGATGGCTTCGTTCATGGCCACCTTGATGGGGATGTCGGGGCAGAAGAGCATCTCGAAGAGGGAGAGCCGCAGGATGGTCAGCTCGACCTTGGCGATGCGGTTCAATTTCCAGTGCTGCGAGTGCTTGGTGATGATCTCGTCGATGCTGTCGTAATTGTCGAACACGCCTTCGACCAGAGTCCAGGCATAGGAATCCTGGCGCTCCATGTCGAATTCCTCTTCGGTCCAGAAATTGTCGAAGGACTTGATGAGGGAGTCCTTGGACATTTCCCGGCCGAAAACCAGCGAATATATGACCTGAAAGGCGAAGCGGCGTTGATGCCGACGGTTGTGAGTCACGGATTTCCCCTAGATCTGCTGCAATACGCGCAGGGTTTCCAGAACCGCGGACGCGGCTTCGACGCCCTTGTTTCCGCCCTTGCTGCCGGCGCGTTCGATGGACTGTTCCAGGGTGTCCGTAGTCAAAAGGCCAAAGCCGATGGGTACGCCGGTGTCCATGGACACGTGGGCGATGCCCTTGGTGGCCTCGCTGCAGACATAGTCGAAATGGGGTGTGGCGCCACGGATTACCGCGCCCACGCAGACGATGGCGTCCGCCTTGCCGCTCCTCGCGACTTTCTGGGCCACCAGGGGCATCTCGAATGCTCCGGGCACGCGGATGAGGGTGATGTTCTCGCGGGTGGCTCCGTGACGAAGCAGATAATCCACGGCCCCGCCGATGAGGCGATCGACGATGAAGTCGTTGAAGCGGCTGGCGATGATCGTGAACTTTTGATCCTGGGCCTGCATCTGGCCTTCGATGGTCTTGATGTGCAGCATGTCTACTCCCTTAAAAAAAATTATTTGTTTTCGGCTTCAAAATGCAACAGATGGCCGAGTTTTGAATGCTTGGTGTGCAGATAGCACTTGTTGTCGTCGCAGGCCGGAATTTCGATGGGCACCCGTTCCACGACTTTCAGGCCGTAGCCCTCCAGGCCGATGATCTTCTTGGGGTTGTTGGTCATGAGCCGCATGTGCTTCACGCCAAGATCGACCAGGATTTGCGCGCCCAGACCGTAATCGCGCAGATCGGGGGCGAAGCCCAGTTCCAGATTCGCTTCCACGGTGTCGCGACCCTCGTCCTGCAGGTGGTAGGCCTTGATCTTGTTGCCAAGGCCAATGCCGCGGCCTTCCTGACGCATGTACAGGATGACGCCGGCGCCTTCGTCGTTGACGATCTGCATGGCCCGCTGCAGCTGGCTGCCGCAGTCGCAGCGCATGGAGCCGAACACGTCGCCGGTCAGGCATTCGCTGTGCACCCGGACCAGCACGGGGTTGTCCTCGGAGATATCCCCCTTGACCAGGGCGATGTGCGTATGGGCGTCGATGTCGTTCTCGTAGGCCACGATGGTGAAATCGCCGTAGCATGTGGGCATGCGCGCCTCGGCCACGCGGCGGACCAGGGAGTCCTTGCGGGAGCGGTAGGCGATGAGATCGGCGATGGTGGCGATCTTCATGTCGTGCTCTTCGGCGAATTTCCTGAGGTCTGGCATGCGCGACATGGTGCCGTCGTCGTTCATGATCTCGCAGATGACGGCCGCGCCCTTGAGTCCGGCCAGGCGGGCCAGGTCCACGGAGCCTTCGGTCTGTCCGGCGCGAACCAGGACTCCGCCGGGCTTGGCGCGCAGGGGGAAGATGTGGCCGGGGGTGGCCAGATCCTCGGGGGTGGTCTCGTCGGCCACGGCGGTCTGGATGGTCAGGGCCCGGTCATGGGCCGAGATGCCCGTGGTCACGCCCTGCTTGGCCTCGATGGACACGGTGAAATTGGTGCCAAACTTGGAGGTGTTGCGGCGCGCCATGAGGGGGAGTTCCAGCTTGTCGACCAGTGCCGGCTCCAGGGCAAGGCAGATGAGGCCGCGTCCGAACTTGGCCATGAAATTGATGGCATCGGGAGTGACCATTTCGGCGGCGATGGTCAGATCGCCTTCATTTTCCCGGTCTTCGTCGTCGACCAGGATGATCATCTTCCCGGCCTTTATTTCCTTGATGGCCTCTTCGGCCGAACATTTGTGCATCTTTTTCCTCGTTTATGGGCTGTCGGACTGGAGTGACGATCAAAAACCGTGTTCTTTCAGAAAATCAGGGGTGATGGCCGATGGAGTTCCCTTGGGGCGACCTTCGCTCCAAGGATCGAGCATGCGCTGCACATACTTGCCGATGACATCGGTCTCCATGTTGATCCGTCGTCCCTGCGTCCAGTCCGAAATGGTTGTCTCCCGTTGCGTGGCCGGGATGATGTTTACTTCCAAAAAACCCTGACCGCAATCGTTGACTGTCAGGCTGATCCCGTCCAGGGCCACGGAACCCTTGGGGATGACCTGGGCCGAGTAGGGAGCGGGGAAGCCCAGACGGTAGATCCGGGACTGGCCTGCCTGCCGGACGGTCAGCACCTCGGCCAGGCAATCGACATGGCCGGAGACGATGTGTCCGCCAAGGCGGTCCCCCACGGCCAGGGCCCGCTCGATGTTGACCACCGAGGAGATGCCAAGGGCGCCAAGGTTGGTCACGGACATGGTCTCGCCGGAAGCATAGGCCGTGAACCAGCCTGTTCCGAAAGTTTCCACGGTCAGACAGACCCCGTTCACGGCGATGGATTCGCCAAGGGCGTAGTCGGTCAGGGTAAAGTCCGGGCGGATCTTGAAGCGGGTTTCGCCGCCGCTTCGGTCCATGCCCGCCACCCGGCCAAGGCCCTGGATGATTCCTGTGAACATTCCTACTCCTTTGCTCGCAGCCTGAGATAGAGATCGGTATCGAAAAATCCCTGCTCCACGGTCCGAAATTCCCAGCAGTCCTGCATGGAAAGGGCCTTGCGTCCGGCAAATGCCGAGCGGGCCTCTTCGTCGCCCAGAACCTTCATGGCCTGAAAGATGCGCAGTTCGTCGACCAATCCCTGCCTTTGCATGGATCCGGCCAGGTGTCCGCCGCCCTCGGTCAGGGTGTACAGGCAACCCTTGTCACTGCGCAGCAGTTGCAGCCCCGCGCCAAGGTCCAGGGTCTCGGGCTCGGATTTCAGGAAGGGCAGTCCCCAGACCGTGACGCCAAGGTCCGCAAGCTGCGCGGCACGCCCGGAGCGGCTTTGGGCCTCGGTAGTCCAGAATACGGTCTGGCCGGGCCGGGCGGACAGAAGATGAGAGCCTTTTGCCGGGTCCGGCAGTTCGCGGGAAACGATCACGGCCAGGGGCTGCGGGCCATCGTATCCGGGCAGCCGGCAGGTCAGCATCGGGTTGTCGGCGCGGAACGTGCCGCCGCCGACGATGACCGCTCCGCACCAGGTCCGCAGCCGGTGCACTTCGCGGCGCGAGGCTTCTCCGGAGATCCAGGCCGCTTGGCCGTCGCGGGTGGCGATCTTGCCGTCCAGGGTGGTGGCCAGCTTGAGAATTGAGTACGGACGGGCAGTGGTCTGCCAGATCAGAAAGTCGGCGATGAGATCCTTGCATTCCTGTTCGCGAAGACCCGTGCGCACCCTGACGCCCCCGTCCAGCAGACGATCGGCCCCGCCTCCGGCCACGGAACGGTTGGGATCGGTACAACCGATGACCACCTCCCCGATTCCGGCTTCCAGGATGGCCTGGGTGCAGGGAGGCGTCTTGCCGTGATGGTTGCATGGCTCAAGGGTGACGTAGAGGGTGCATTCGCTCGGATCAATGCCCTTGGCCCGTGCGTCGCGCAGGGCCTCGACCTCGGCATGAGGCTGTCCGCAAGCCGTGTGCCAGCCCTCGGCCACGGCTTCGCCGCCGCGCACCAGCACCGCGCCGACGCAGGGGTTGGGCGCCGTGCGCCCACGTCCCTTTTCGGCCAGGCGGATGGCCCGGTCCATGAAAACGCTTTCGTCACGCATCGGCGGGCTTCTCCAGCCGGGAATATGGGATTTTAGCTTCGTCCAGCATCTCCCGGGACATTTCGTCGGGGTAGCCTTCGGCGAAGTAAATGGCTCGCACCCGGCAGTTGATGAGCATTTTTGCGCAGAGGATGCACGGCTGGGTGGTGCAGAAGATGTCTGCGCCCTCGATGCTTACCCCGTGGATGGCGGCCTGGATGATGACGTTCTGTTCGGCATGTAGGGCGCGGCAGAGTTCGTGGCGCTGGCCGGAGGGGATGCCGAGCTTTTCGCGCAGGCAGCCGAGTTCAAGGCAATGGGTCAGTCCGGCAGGCGCACCGTTGTAGCCCGTGGCCAGGATGCGCTTGTCCTTGACGGCCAGGGCCCCGACTTTTCGCCGCAGACAGGTGGAGCGTTCGGCCACCAGGTAGGCGATGCTCATGAAATATTCCGGCCAGGGGATGCGGTTGTCCATGGTCACCTCTTTGGAAATGAATCAACCACAGGGCCTGCAAATCGGCCCTGTGGTTGGAGAAAGGCGGTAGAGAAAAGCGTGGTCTACCAGGCGAAAAGCGGGAACTGGCCCGCGAATTTCTCCACGTCAAGCCGGATCTCGGTCAGTCTGGACTCGTTGTCCAGATTCTCGAGGATGGCGACAATCCATTTGGCCACCTTGCGCATGTCGTCGCTCTTCATGCCGCGCGTGGTCAAGGCCGGTGTGCCAAGACGCACCCCGGAGGTGACGAAGGGCGAGCGGGTCTCGAAGGGCACGGTGTTCTTGTTGACGGTGATGCCGCCCTTGTCGAGGCCGATCTCGGCGTCCTTGCCGGTGATGTCCTGGGCGGTCAGGTCCACCAGCATGAGGTGGTTGTCCGTTCCGCCGGAGACAAGGTGGTATCCCGCGTCGGTCAATTCCTTGGCCAGGGTGGCGGCGTTGTCGAGAACCTGCTGCTGATATTCCTTGAACTCGGGGCGCAGGGCCTCAGCGAAGGCCACGGCCTTGGCCGCGATGACGTGCATGAGCGGTCCGCCCTGGATGCCGGGGAAGATCTGGGAGTTGAGGGTCTTGCCGAATTCCTCGGAGCTTAAAATCATGCCGCCGCGAGGCCCGCGCAGGGTCTTGTGCGTGGTCGTCGTGGTGTAGTGGGCGTGCTTGATGGGCGAGGGGTGCAGATCCGTGGCCACGAGCCCCGCGATGTGAGCCATGTCGACCAGCAGCTTGGCTCCGACGCTGTCGGCGATGGCCCGAAAGCGGGCGAAGTCGAGGGTGCGCGGGTAGGCGCTGGCACCGGCGATGATCAGCTTGGGCTGATGTTCCTTGGCCAGGGCTTCGATTTCGTCATAGTTGATCTGGCCGGTTTCCTTTTCCACGCCGTAGAAGGCGGTCTTGAACAGGCGGCCCGAAAAATTGACCGGGCTACCGTGAGTCAGGTGACCGCCGTGGGACAGGTTCATGCCAAGGATGGTGTCGCCCGGTTCGATGACGGCAAAATACGCGCCCATGTTGGCCTGGGAGCCCGAATGGGGCTGGACGTTGGCGTACTCGGCTCCGAAAAGCTGACGGGCACGCTCCATGGCCAGGTTTTCGGCCATGTCCACGAACTCGCATCCGCCGTAATAGCGCTTGCCCGGATAGCCTTCGGCGTACTTGTGGGTCATGACGCTGCCCATGGCGGCGCGAACCGCAAGAGAGGTGAAGTTCTCCGAGGCGATGAGCTCGAGTTTGGTGATCTGGCGGTTGGTCTCCAGCTGGATAGCCTTGGCTATCTGCGGATCCTGGCGGGTGAGTTCGTCCATGGCGGTGTCTCCACTCTGTTGAGCCGCGCTGTGGCGGCAAATCGTTATTTGAAACTGCGCAGGATAACGGAGGCATTGGTGCCGCCGAATCCAAACGAGTTGCTGATGCCGTATTCCAGGTCCATTTCCCTGCTGGCGCCCGGCGTGTAATCCAGGTCGCAGTCCGGGTCCGGGGTGTCCTGATTGATTGTCCCGGGAATAATGCCCGTGGTCAGGCTCATGGCCGTGAATACTGCCTCGGCACCGCCGGCAGCGCCAAGCAGGTGCCCGATCATGCTCTTGTTGGCGGTGATGGGCATCTTGTAGGCGTGAGCGCCGAAGACGGCCTTGATGGCCTTGGTTTCGGTCTTGTCGTTGAGCTTGGTCGATGTGCCGTGCGCATTGACGAAGGTGATCTGTTCCGGTGCCAGTTCGGCATCCCGCAGGGCGCACTTCATGGCCTGGGCCATGCCCGTGCCGGACTCTTCGGGAGCGGCGATGTGGTATGCGTCTCCGGAAGCCCCGTAGCCGACTACCTCTGCGTAGATTTTGGCTCCGCGCGCCTTGGCGTGTTCAAGCTCTTCAAGCATGAGCAGGCCCGCACCCTCGCCGATGACGAATCCGGTCCGGTCGGCGTCAAAGGGACGGCTGGCCTTTAGCGGTTCGTCGTTGCGGGTGGACAGGGCCTTCATGGCCGTGAAACCGGACACGCCCATGGGCGTGATCGTCGACTCCACGCCGCCGGTGATGCAGGCCTTGACCCGGCCAAGCTTGATGTCGGAATACGCATAGCCGATGGCGTGCGTGGCCGAGGCGCAGGCCGAGGTAGTGACCAGGTTCGGGCCCTTGGCGCCGGTGTGGATGGAGATCTGCCCCGAAGCCATGTTCGCGATGAGCATGGGTATGTAGAAGGGGGAAATCCTGCCCGGACCGGATTTGAGCAGCTTGCTGTGGAAGTCCTCGATGGTGGACAAACCGCCGAGTCCGCAGCCCAGGAGCACGCCCACTTCGGGGGCCATGGTTTCATCCATGACCATGGCGCAGTCTTCCATGAGTTGCTTGCCGGCAGCCACGGCGATCTGGACAAAACGGTCCATGCGCTTGGCATCCTTGACCCCGACATAATTCGTCGGATCGAAATTTTTCAGTTCCCCTGCGATCTTCGTGTCGAACTCGGAACAGTCAAAGAGAGTGATGGGACCAATGCCGCAGACTCCGCCGACAAGGTTGGTCCAGCTCTCTTCAAGGGAATTGCCAATGGGGGTCATGGCCGCAAGGCCTGTAACGACAACGCGTTTTCCAATCATGATCTTCTCGAAAAGTTAGGACTTGCAAGGCGAAACGTTCCGCCCGGCTGTGCATGAAAAAAAAGGTACCCCAGACGGACCGGGGTACCGTGTCATGGCGACGATACGGGTCCTAGGACTTGGACTTGATATAGTTGATGGCGTCCTGGACGGTGGCGATCTTCTGTGCGTCTTCGTCATCGATTTCGATGTCGAATTCTTCTTCCATGGCCATGATCAGTTCGGTCAGGTCCAGGGAATCGGCGCCCAGGGACTCCACAAAGGAGGACTCAAGCTTTACTTCTTCCGCGGAAACGCCCAGCTGTTCGACCACCAGTTCTTTGACTTTTTCTTCAATAGACATTTTAATCCTCCAAAGTGTGTATTCGTACGTAAAGTGGAATCAGGCTACAGATACATGCCGCCATTGATTCCGAGCACCTGACCGGTGATGTATTCAGCCTGGTCGGATGCCAGATAGGCCACGGCGTCGGCGATGGTTTGCGCCGAACCGAGGCATCCCAGAGGAATGCGTTCGAGATATTTTTCCCGCACGTCCTGGGGGAGAGTTTCAGTCATGTCGGTCTCGATGAACCCCGGCGCGATGGCGTTGACGGTGATGCCGCGCGAGCCAAGCTCAAGTGCGGCGGCCTTGGTCAGCCCGATGAGGCCGGCCTTGGACGCGCAGTAGTTGGCTTGTCCGGCATTGCCCATCTGCCCCACGACGGAGGAAATATTGACGATGCGCCCTTTTCGCTGCTTAAGCATGATCTTGGCTGCCTGTTGCAGGCAGACGAAGGCTCCGGTCAGGTTGATCTGGATCACCTGTTCCCACTGCTCGCGCTTCATGCGCATGATCAGGCCATCCTTGGTGATGCCGGCATTGTTGACCAGGAGTTCAAGGCTGACCTTGTCCTTGATCTGCGCGGCAAAAAAATCGGCCACGGCGTCCCAGTCGCTGGCGTCGAGTTGAAAGCCCCGGGCCGCGCCGCCAGCGGCCGCGATTTCGGCGCACACTGCTTCAGCCAGTTCCGGTCTGCTTACGTAGGTGAAATAAACCTGGTACCCCAAGCCTGCAAGTTTTTTTACGATCGCCTTGCCGATCCCTCTTGTGCCGCCGGTGACCAAGGCGGTCCTGACCAGTTCGCTCATGATTGACCTCGTGGTTTGCTTGAAATGTGCGAATTGAGTGGTTACTCAACGACCACTAAAATTGCAACAAGGCCGATGCCCAGGTAAATCCGCCGCCAAAGGCCGTGAGCAGGACTTTCATGCCGGGCTGGATGCGGCCGCTGGCCACGGCTTCGGTCAGGGCGATGGGTATGGAAGCTGCGGAAGTGTTTCCGATCCGGTCGACATTGACGTAGATTTTTTCCGAGTCCACGTTCAATTTTTTTCCGATGGCTTCGATGATCCGGATATTGGCCTGGTGGGGGATGATGAGGTCGATGTCGTCCGTGGTCAGCCCGTTTTTCTCGAGCAGATTCGCGGAAATTTCCACCATGCAGCGTACGGCGTGCTTGAAGACGTCGCGTCCGTTCATTTCTACAAAATATTCCGGTCCGATGGTCTGGCCAAGGACCGGTTTGCACGCCGAGCCGCCACCGTGGACGGTCAGGAGGCTGCCCACGGAGCCGTCGGCCTTGAGCATGGCGTCGATGACCTTGACGCGTCCGGGGTTTGCCTGCCCGGTGACGATGGCCGCGCCCGCCCCGTCCCCGAAGAGCACGCAGGTGGTGCGGTCCTCGAAGTTGAGGCGCGAGGTGGTCACTTCACTGCCGACGATCAGGATCTTGGCGTCCGGGTACATGCAGGTGTAGGCCCGGGCAGTCTCCAGGCAATACAGAAAGCCGGAGCAGGCCGCGGCCAGATCGAAGGCCGGGATGCCCTTGAGACCCAGCATGTCTTGCAGCAGGCAGGCAGTGCTGGGCAGGTTGTAGTCTCCGGAAAATGTACCCACAAAAATATGCGTGAGGTCCTGGGCGGTCATTCCCGCGTTTTCCAGGGCATTGCATGCGGCATGGTAGGCCAGGACGGAGCAGGGCTCGTCGGCCTGGGCGAAATGTCTGGTTGCGATGCCGGTGCGCGTGCGAATCCATTCGTCGGAAGTGTCGACGATATGTTCCAGATCAGAATTCGTTACGAGTGTCCGGGGCAGGTGCAAGCCCAGTCCCGAAATGAAGCACGGTGAAGACATGAGAGGATTCCTACATTCCCTTGAGGGGGGCTGCGTCACGTTGCAAAGCTAAAGGCCCGAGGCTTCCTGCTTGAGAGCGGAGGCCTTGCCGGTCCGGGAGAATAGGCTCAGTTCCGTGTTGGCGTGCAGGCCCTCCACGAGGTAGTCGTTGGCCTTTTTTTCGACGAAAATGGCGGCTTGTTGCAGTGCGGTGGTGATGGCCCGCGCGTTGGATTTGCCGTGGCAGACAATGGCGATGCCGTTCAGGCCAAGTATGGGCGCGCCGCCGTATTCGGCGTAGTCGATTTTTTTGGCGAAACGTTTGAAGGCGGGCAGTGCGATGAGCGTTCCAAGACGCGACCAGATTGACTTCTTGAGCTCAGTCTTGAGCATGGAAGCCAAGGCCGAGCCCAGTCCTTCGCTCAGCTTCAGGGCCACGTTGCCGACGAAACCGTCGCAGACGATGACATCGGTCTCGCCGGTGAAGACGTCACGGCCCTCGACGTTGCCGACAAAATTGAGAGAGGAGCCCTTCAGCAAGGTAAAGGCGTCCTTGGTCAGGCTGTTGCCTTTGCCTTCTTCCTCTCCGATGCTCAAGATGCCGACTTTCGGACTGGGTATGTCCAGCACGCAACGGGCCAGCACTTCGGCCATGAGGCCGAACTGGACCAGATTGTACGGCTTGCAGTCCGCGTTGGCGCCCACGTCAATGAGCACGATGGGTTTTTTGAGGGTTGGCATGATGGAGGCCAGCGCCGGTCTGTCCACGCCGCTTATGCGCCCGAGGATGAACATTCCGCAGGCCAGGGCCGCTCCGGAGTTTCCGGCAGTGACCACTCCATGGGCCCGGCCTTCACGCACAAGGCGAAAGGCCACCTGCATGGAGCTGTCCTTCTTGCGCCTGAGCACATCAGAGGGCTTTTCTGCCATGCCGGCCACCTGGGTGGTGTGCACGATTTCGAAACGCACGTCCGCATGGGCGTGCCTGTCCAATTCCTTGCGGATGGACGGTTCGTCGCCCACAAGGATGAGCCTGACCCCAGTCTCACGGGCAGCCGCGAGGGAGCCCGGAATGTTTATTTCCGGGCCGAAGTCTCCCCCCATGGCGTCCACGGCGAGACAGATGTCTTTAGGCATCTGCAGCCTTGGTGTACTGGCGTCCCTTGTATTTGCCGCAACCGGGGCAGATGCAGTGGGACAGGCTGGCTTCGCCGCATTCGCAGTACACGACGTTGGGGATGGCGACGTGGTCATGGGAACGACGCATGTTTCTTCTGGACTTGGATGTTTTCTTCTTGGGCAATGGCATGATGGCACCTCTATCTTGAAAGCGATCTAATTGGTTTTGATTTTAAGGCCTTGCAACGCTCTGGCCAAGGGCGATTGGCTGTCCGGGTTGCTGCAGGCGCATGATTCCAGGTTCCTGTTTTTTCCGCATTGCGGGCATAGCCCCAAACACGTGTCGGCGCAAAGTATTTTTTCGGGCAGGGCCAGCAGGAATTCTTCCCACAAAAGGCCCGTCGCGTCCAACTCCCAGCCTGTGTCGATGTTGCGCAGGTGGCTGGGCTCGTCATCGATCAGGTCCACGTCCTCGTGGGCTTCAAAGGTGTCGAAGTCGTGATCGATGACCACTTCGGCATCTTCAAGGCATCGGTGACACACGGTTCTGACGGTGCCGCCGATATGGCCCTGAATCAGGTATCCGTCCGGCTGGGGGACGATGCTCAGCGTGGCCGAGAGAGGCGTGACGACTTCCATGTCATAGTGGAACTCCTGCCAGAGCTCACGCCAGACGTCCTGGTCGTCAAATGAAAATTCCCGACCTTGTGCCGGGAGATTCGTCAGTCCAATCCAATGTTCAACCATGTGTGCACCTCGAAACGGGACGTGTATATGGGGATTCTTTTTCCTGTCAAGGATTTTTACTTGCCATCCCCGGCGTCCGGATATATGGGTCCAAATTCCTCTGGCGGCAAATCATGATCATGGCCGGCCGGAAAGTCTCGGAGCTGCCAGGCCATGACAGCTTAAGATATCAAAGCACTATTTTAGGAGGACGTTATGTCAAAAGTTTGCGATATTTGCGGGAAGGGCCCTCAGGTCGGCAACAATGTCAGCCATGCCAACAACAAGACCAAGCGGCGCTTCATGCCCAATCTTCAGTCTGTCCGCGCTCAGCTGAAGTCCGGCGAAGTGAAGCGGATGAAGGTCTGCACCCAGTGCATTCGTTCCGGTGCCGTGAACAAGCCTGCAGTCAACTAGGCTTCCCCGTTTTTCAACAAAAAAGGCGACCATGAGTCGCCTTTTTTGTTGCCTGCCGTCCTACTTGGCCAACTGTTGGTTGACAAACTCCCAGTTGACCAGCTTGTCCAGAAAATCCTGCAGATAATCGGCCCGTCGGTTCTGGTAATCAAGGTAGTATGCGTGCTCCCAGACATCGGCGGTGAGCAGGGCCTTGGCGCCATGCACCATGGGCGTGTCGGCGTTGCCGGTCTTCATGATCTCGAGCTTCCCATCCTTTTCCACCAGCCAGGCCCATCCGCTTCCAAACTGGGTCATACCGGCTTCCTTGAAGGCCTTGGCGAAATTTTCGTAGTTGCCGAATGCCTTGTCGATGCCTGTCGCCACGGCTCCGGTGGGTGCTCCGCCACCGCCGGCCTTCATGCAGCGCCAGTAGAAAGAGTGGTTCCAGACTTGGGCCGCGTTGTTGAAAATGCCTGCCTTGGAGGGATCGCCCGCCGTGGCCATGACAATTTCCCGCAGCGTCTGTCCTTCGAAATCCGTGCCCGCGATCAGCTTGTTGGTGTTGTCGATGTAGAGCTGATGGTGTTTGCCATGATGAAAGTCAAAGGTCTTGGCGCTGATGCACGGGCTTAAAGCGTCCTTGGCGTAGGGGAGATCCGGGAGCACGAAGATCATACAAGCCTCCTATTTAATGTATAGAACGTGATGCCAATCCGAGCGCGATTCCTGCCCGGAGAGCGGGCAGGGCGTGGAAATTGGAAGGTAGTTCAAAGTGAATCAATGACAGTAATCTGTCAACAGGAGGACGCGAAAATGTGTGCTCACTTCGAGGCGTGATCAGTACAGGACAAACTTGGCCAGGCGGCCGTCAAGGCCACCGTTCTTGAGGGGTTTTTTCCATTCCGGCTTCAGGCCGATGCATTTGAGCCAGGCCCTGTCCCCGAAGTAGACGTACGCCGTGGAGCCGGAGCACTGCCGCTTCAGGTGATCTCCGAACATCTTGAACCACGGGGCCATGTCTTCGCTTTTGCCCAGCCGGATGCCGTAGGGGGGATTGCAGATGATGGTCGTGCCGGTCATGTCGCTCCGCTCGAAAAAGTCCCGGCGTCCGACGATCACCTCATCCCCGCCGGGCAGCCTGGACATGTTGGTCCGCGTGGCTTCCACCGCGACGGGGTCGATGTCGCTTCCGCGCAGGTCGGCTTCAAGCTCCACGGTGGTTTCGGCGGCGAGTTCCAGATCCCAGAGCCGGGGGTTGAAATCAGGCAGCCGGTTGAAGCCGAATTTGCGGCGCAGCAGTCCGGCCGGCAGGTTGGTGGCATGCATGAAGGCTTCGCACAGAATGGTCCCCGAACCGCAGAGTGGATCAATGAGGGGGGATTTGCCGTCCCAGCCGCTCATGCGGATAATCGCCGCCGCCACGGTTTCGTTCATGGGCGCTTCCACGCTTTGCACGCGGTAGCCGCGCCGGTGCATGGACCCGCCGGAGACGTCAAGGCTGATCGTGCCCACGTCTTCGTGGATGTGCAGATGCAGCCACAGGTCCGGGTCGCGGGGGTCGACGCTGGGCCTTATGCCCGTGTGATCCCGGAACCAGTCCGCCACGGCGTCTTTGAGTTTCAGGCCCGCGTACTGGGAATGGCCGATGGCGCTCTTGGAGACGTTGGCGAAGATGGCGAAAGTCTGATCCGCGTTCAGAAAGTCCGTCCAACGGATGGCCATGCCTGCGTTGTATAGATCCTGGTCCGCCGGGCATGCGAAACGCGCCAGCGGAGCCAGCACGCGCGAGATCAGTCGCGCGCGGTAAACGATGCGGTAGAGAGTCCGGGCAGAGGCCTTGAAGTGCACGTAGCGAAAGCCGCATACGCAGTCGGTGGCCCCGAGTTCCTGCAGTTCGGTCTGGGCCAGATTCTCGATGCCGTCCGCCACTTGGGCGGTATAGGTGTTGTGAAGCTGATAGTCGTACATGGAGTGGACCTTGTGGACGAGATGGACGAGATGGACGAGGTGGACTCGTCCGGCAGGTCTGGAAAAGGCCCGGTTTCCCGGGCCCATGATTACAGGGTCAGGGCCTTGCGGAAACGTTCCAGGGTGCGCTCGCGCCCAAGAACTTCCATGGTTTCAAAGAGGCCCGGGCTCATGGTCGTGCCGGTGATGGCCACACGAATGGGCTGGGCCAGCGCCTTGAACTTGAGACCTGTCTCTTCCAGATAGGCGTTCACCATTTCTTCGAGGCCCTTGTGGTCAAAGGCCGGCAGCGCTTGCATGCGTTCGGCCAGGACAGCAAGATGCTCCCGTGTTTCGGGAGTGAGGAATTTGGTCACCGCCGCCTCGGCGTACGGCAGGCTCTGGGCATCATGCAGGAAAAAAGTCGCCTGCTCAGCCATTTCCTTGAGGGTCTTGGCCCTGGACTGGAAAAGGGGCACGATGGCCTCAAGATAGTCCCGTGCCGGTTCAAAGTCCGTGGTCTGCCGGATCATTTCGTCCAGCAGGCCCGCGAGCCTTGGCACATCGCCGATCTTGATGAAGTGGCTGTTGGTCCAGTTGAGCTTGTCCATATCAAAGACCGAGGCCGATTTGCCAAGGCCGTCAAAAGAGAATTTCTCCAGCAGTTCGGCCATGGTGAAGAGCTCGTCATCACCGTGAGACCAGCCCAGACGCACCAGATAACTGAGCATGGCCTCGGGCAGGTAGCCAAGATCCCTGTACATCATGACCGAGGTCGCGCCGTGGCGCTTGCTCATCTTTTTCTTGTCGGGGCCAAGGATCATGGGCACGTGGCCGAACTTGGGCAGCGGAAAGCCCAGCGCCTCGTAGATGAGGATTTGCTTGGGCGTGTTGTTCTGGTGGTCGTCGCCACGCAGGACGTGGGTGACGCCCATGAGCGCATCGTCCACGACCACGGCCATCTGATAGATGGAGGAGCCGTCGGCCCGGCGGATGATGAAATCGTCCATTTCCTGCACATCCCAGGCGATGGGACCCTTGACGGTGTCGTCAAAAACCACCTTGCCCGAAAGGGGAGTCTTGAAGCGGACCACCCGCCCCGGACCGGGCCCAAGACCCAGCTCCCGGCACTTGCCGTTGTATTTGGGTTTGAGTCCCGCGGCGCGGGCCGTCTCGCGCATCTCTTCAACTTCTTCGGGCGTACAGGAGCAGTAGTAGGCCTTGCCCGTTTCCACGAGCTTGTCCACGTAGCTGTTGTAGAGGTCGCCGCGCTCGCTCTGAAAATAGGGGCCTTCGTCGAAATCAAGGCCCAGCCAGTGCATGGCGTCAATGATGGCGTCGGTCATTTCCTGGGTCGAGCGGGCCTGGTCCGTGTCCTCGATGCGCAGGATGAACTTGCCGCCGTTCTGGCGGGCGTACAGATAATTGAAAAGCGCCGTGCGGGCGCCTCCGATATGCAGATACCCCGTGGGACTGGGGGGGAAACGGGTCACTATTTGAGTCATGTTGCTCTTCCAAAAAAAACGGCGAAAAATACGCCGGCTGGTCCCGCACCCGGACCTTTCGGCCTGGCGGCGTGGGATGAATGTTGCGTATGAAATATGCGGCCGGATTTTTCCGGTCGGGTGTCCTGGTCCGGCTAGACGGCTTCGACGGCCTTGACGCCGGGGACCATCTTCTTGACGGCGCGTTCGATGCTGCTCTTGAGCGTCATTTGCGACATGGGGCAGCCCTTGCAGGCTCCGGTCATGCGCACCTGCACGATGCCGCTGGGCAGAATGTCCACCAGTTCAACGTAGCCGCCGTCGGCCTGCAGAATTGGGCGCACGGTATCGAGCGCCTTTTCGACCTGGTCTCGCATGGCTTGCTCCGGGGCTGGCGCATCGGAAACAGCGTCAGCCGATCTCGATCATTCTTCGAAAAGAAGGCCCGCCATCAGCTTCTCAGGATCGCGCCGTTCGGGGACGGTTTCCTGGGGGACGCTTCCTTCGTTCCATTCCTTGGAAACGTAAAGCCCGCAGTAACAGGCTCCGAATTCGGCCACATCGGGCTCGCGGTACACGCAGGGGCAGAGAATGTCCTGATCCAGTTCGCGCTTGCCCGAAGCCAGGCGGCAGGGGCAGGCCATGTAGCCATATCGTTCGCGGTTGATCAGCAGACTTTCCATGAGGTCAAGAACAAAAGCCTTGTCCTTGTTGAAGAAATAGCCTTTGGCTTCCTGCAGGGGCCGCAGTTTTTCGTAAAGTTCTTCGGGAGTCATCATCTCTCCAGCGCTTCTTTGATCTGATCCTGTTTGAACCCGACAATGGCTTCCTCGTCCACGAGCAGGGTCGGAAAGGACAGCTTGGGATTGATTTTCTTGATGGCTTCGATGATCTGCTTGCGCTCATCGCCTTCGAGCTTGTCGACAAAGACGCAGTCGTATTTGGCGCCGCAGTCGTCGAGGTATTCTTTGGTTTTCTTGCAATGAATGCAGGTGCTTAAGGCGTAGAGTGTGATGGCTTTGTCAGGCATGGATCCTCCTTGCTATGTCGTGGGCGTTGCGATAGCCCTTGGCCGTCTCTTTGATTGGGATGCTATAAAGATTAATCGCCCCGCCGTCCACGCCGGGATGGGGGGCTTGGTGCAAGGGTTTTGTGATTTTAGCTGGTCCGTGCCGTTGAGGGGAGCATTGAATGGATATCCTGGTTTTTGGTGGCGCCGGTTTTATCGGCAAACACCTTTGTTCGCGTTTGGTCCGCCAGGGGCATCGAGTGCGTGCTTTCAACAAGCCGCCTTGCTCCGGAAATTGGCCCGATATCGCTGGCGTCGAGTGGTTGCCTGGAGATTTCACCAATCCGGTGGAGACGGCTTCTGTTCTGGATGGGGTAGAGGTCATCTTCCATCTTGTCAGCACGACGTTGCCAAAAAGCTCCAATGACGATCCCGTCCTCGACCTGAAGGAAAATGTAGCGAGTACCCTGCATCTTCTTGACAGCGTTATTAAGATTAAGAGGCCGCCGAAGATTGTTTTTATCTCATCCGGAGGAACAGTCTACGGTATCCCTAAGCAAATTCCAATATCCGAAAATCATCCCACAGATCCAATCTGTGCTTATGGAGTCGGTAAACTTTCCATTGAAAAATATTTACTTTTATATCGCTATCTTCATAATCTTGACTATCGCGTTTTGCGGATGGCAAATCCCTATGGGGAATACCAGCCAGTTCATTCAGGGCAAGGTGTTATTCCGGTTTTTTTGAATAAAGCGTTGAAAGGAGATGTTCTGGAAATTTGGGGTGATGGCTCAGTCATACGAGACTACATTTACATTGGTGATGCCATAGATGCTGCGATCAAGACCATGAATTATGAGGGAGATCAAAGAATATTCAACGTCGGTAGCGGTCGTGGATATAGTCTGAATGATCTGATTCATATGATCGGCGAACTGCTTGAGCAGCGAATTGCCTGTCACTATTTTCCCGCGAGGCCTTTTGACGTACCTGTCAACGTTCTTGATATCACTCTTGCAAAAAACGAATTGGATTGGTCCCCTGGCACACCATTGCATGTCGGACTGCGAAAGATGCTGACATACATGAAGAGCTGCCTGGATTAAAGGGGCAAATCAGATACTCGATTATTGCTTGGGTGGACGGGTTGCATGGCCTATCCACCAGCGTTCCAGCCAGAACAGCAGCACCGCCAGCCAGACCATGCTGAATCCCGTGAACTGGGTGCGGGAGAAGGGTTCGTGGTACATGAAGACGCCGATCAGGAACTGGATGGTCGGTGCGATGTATTGCAGGATGCCGATCATGGACAGCGGGATGCGATGCGCGGCGGCTGCGAACATGACCAGGGGCGCGGTGGTGACCACGCCCGCGCCCATGAGCAGCAGGTCCGAGCCGGCGCCTGCATGCAGGAACGCGCCCACGCTCGAGAGTTCGCTCCAGCCAAGCCAGGCCAGGGCGGGGGCGAGGAGCAGACCCGTCTCCAGGGTCAGGCCTTCAAAAGCGCCGAGCGGCGCCTTTTTTTTGACCAGCCCGTAGAGGCTGAAGGTCACGGCCAGGGTCAAGGCGATCCAGGGCAGGCGGCCGTAATCGAAGGTCAGGTAGATCACGCCCGCCGCAGCCAGTCCCAGGGGCGCCCATTGCAGGGGCCGCAGCCTTTCGCGCATGAAGAAGACGCCAAGCAGCACCGAGAGCAGCGGATTTATGAAATATCCAAGGCTCGCCTCCACGATATAGCCCGCGTTGACGCTCCAGACATAGATGAACCAGTTCACGCCAATGAGCAGGCTGGCCAGGACATAGCTGCCCCACACCGAAGGGCACAGGCTGCTGCGTAATCTGGCGATGCGCCGGGTCAAGACCAGAAAGATGGCCAGGACCACGAAGGACCAGGTGATGCGATGGCAGAGTAGCTGGGCTGTGGGCACGTGGCCCAGAAGCTTCCAGTAGATGGGCAGCATGCCCCAGCTGGCGTAGGCTCCGATGGCGGCGAGAATCCCCGGGTTCATGCTGCTTTCCCCTTGGCGGAACGGATGGAGGACATGAGTGACCTCTGTGGCGTCTAGCGCCAGTCTATGTGGTTTGGTCCGAGCTGCTTCATCTGGGTTTGCACCCATTGCGCCCTTTGCCGTAGAGAGGAAGACGGGCGGGCCGCCGAAAATCTTTTTGGATTCGGGAGCACCGAGGCCAGAAGCGCGGCCTCGCGGGTGGTCAGTCCGGCCGGAGTCTTGCCGAAGAACCGTTTTGCCGCGGCTCCCACGCCGTAGGTGCCGTCGCCGAATTCGGCGATGTTCAGATACACTTCCAGAATTCTATCCTTGGACCAGAGAAGTTCGATCAGCACCGTGAGGCCTGCTTCCAGGGCCTTGCGGACATAGCTGCGCCCGGACCACAGAAAAAGGTTTTTGGCCGTCTGCTGGGAGATGGTGCTCGCCCCACGGACTCCCTGACTTTTTTTGTTGTGCTCCACGGCCCGCGCGATGGCATCGACGTCGAAGCCGAAATGGTTCGGGAAGTTCTGATCTTCCGCCGCCACCACGGCCAGCGCCATGTGCCTCGGGATGCGCCGCATGGGCGTCCATTCATGCATTACGGCGGGACCGGAGGCCATGCCCAGCATCCGTTCCACCTGGCAGGTGATTATGAAGGCGCTGGTGGGCGGCGGCACGAAGCGCAAGATCAGGATGACGGCCACGATTCCCGGCAGAATCCAGCCGGCGACTTGCAGGACGCGGCGAAGCGCCCCCCCTGATGCGGCGTGCTTCTTTGCGGCTGTGCGCGGCTGGGCACGCCGGGGGCTGGAAGTGGTTGTCTTGCGTGCCATGTTGGAGCTAGTGAATTTGAAGTGAAGGGCGGCGTACCCGGCCACCGCTTGTGCGCCGGTGTCATGCCAAAGTCAATCCGCCTTGCGATCCGTTAAACAAAGGACGAATACATGAATCATAGCCACAATGAAACTCTGGCCACCATCCACGCACGGCACAGCATCCGTCAGTTCGCGCCGCGCGACCTGTCCGAGGACATGGTCATGGCCATGCTCGACGCCGCCAATCAGGCTCCTTCGGCGCACAACCGTCAGTCCTGGAAGTTCGTCATCCTGGAAGGGGAGGCGAGGAGCAATCTGGCCGAGCTGGTCTCTTCGGCCTCCAAGACATTCCAGAAACCGGCCTCGTCGCTCTTGCGCATGGCCGCACGCAGCATCGCCTCGGCTCCGGTGACCATCGCCGTGATCAACACCGGCGACCTGATAAGTCATGGTACGGAGCTTTTTCATGTCGATCGGGAGATGGGTTTTGACTTCTTCCGCACCATGGAGATCCAGAGCTCGGCCGCGGCCGTGGAAAACCTGCTTCTGGCCGCGACGTCCATGGGACTTGGAGCGGTGTGGCTTGGCATCCTGTACCTGATCAAGGACGAGATTCTGACCTTTCTGCAGGAGCCCAAGGGGGAGTTCATGGCCGTCATTCCCGTGGGTCATCCCGTGCGGCCGACCCAGGGGCCAAACAAGAAGCCTCTTCAGAACGTGATCAAGAAAATCTGAACTTCGCAAGGGGGAAGGGCGCATGGCGAAAACGCGCATCGAGACCGACAGCATGGGATCAATCGAGGTGCCGGAGGATCGCTATTGGGGCGCGCAGACCCAGCGCTCCCTGAAGTACTTCCGCATTGGCGGCGACCTCATGCCCGGGGAGATCATTCACGCCTTGGGCATCCTCAAGCTTGCCTCGGCGCAGGCCAATCTGGAGCTTGGCAAGTTGCCCCTTCGCCTGGCCGAACCCATCATGGCGGCCTGCCATGAGGTCGTGGACGGGAAACTGGCCGGGAATTTTCCCCTGCATGTCTGGCAGACGGGCAGCGGCACCCAGACCAACATGAACGTGAACGAGGTCGTCGCGAACCGGGCCATCGAGCTGCTCGGCGGGACGCTTGGCAGCAAGACGCCCGTGCATCCCAACGATCACGTCAACATGTCCCAGTCATCCAACGACACCTTCCCGGCGGCTATGCACATCGCGTCGGCCCTCATGCTCACGGGCGAGGTGATTCCAGCCGTGACGGCCATGCATGGCGAGCTGGAGCGCAAGGCCAGGGAGTGGGACGGCATCGTCAAGATCGGGCGCACCCATCTGCAGGACGCCGTGCCCATGACCCTTGGTCAGGAGTTTTCGGGGTACGCGGCCCTGCTGGAGGACAATCTGGAGCGGCTGCGCGGCTGCCTGCCGCATCTGTATCGGCTGGCGCTGGGCGGGACGGCGGTGGGCACGGGCCTGGGCGCGCACCCGGATTTCGCCCGTGTGGCCACGGCCGGGATTGCCGGGCTGACGGGCCTGCCCTTCGTGCCCGCCCCGAATTTCTTCGCGGCCCTCTCGGCCCACGACGTGGTGGTCATGACTTCGGGAGCCCTGAAAACCCTGGCCGGTTCGCTGATGAAGATCGCCAACGACATCCGCTGGCTGGCCTCGGGTCCGCGCGCGGGGCTGGGCGAGCTGATCCTGCCTGCCAACGAGCCCGGCTCGTCCATAATGCCCGGCAAGGTCAACCCGACCCAGTCCGAGGCCATGACCATGGTCTGCGTGCAGGTCATGGGGCTGGACGTGGCGGTGGGCATGGCCGGCTCCCAGGGCAATTTCGAGCTTAATGTATTCAAGCCCGTCATGATCTTCAACCTGCTGACGAGCATGCGCCTTTTGACCGATGCCTGCGCGAGCTTCACCGCCCACGCGCTGGCTGGCCTTGCGCCCGACGAGACGGTCATTGCCAGACATGTCGGGAATTCGCTCATGCTGGTCACGGCCCTCTCGCCGGTCTTGGGCTACGACAAGGCCGCCGAGGTGGCGCACAAGGCGCATGTGGAGGGCACAACCCTGAAGGAGGCTTGTCTTGCGCTCGGTTATCTGGACGGAGACGCCTTCGACAGCCTGGTCCGCCCTCTGGACATGGCCAGACCCCACGGCATCGGGTGAACCGGCGCGCAGTTCACACGCTTGCGCCGGACCCGGGTCATGGCGTTGAATGATTTAACAATACGGTATTATTCTGTTTTTTTGCCGCCAAGCTCCGCCAGCCGGATATACTTCTGGAAGGCGTAGAAAAACGAGTTGACCGCCAGCACGAATCCGGCCTTGCCGTCCAGAAATCCCCGCCTGAAGAAATAGATCTTCATGAACCTGGCCAGCCCGTGGCCGATCGCCGTGGCCACGCCCGCCCGCTTGCCCTTGGCGTGCATTTCTTCGGCGGCGATCTGCGTGTAGTAGTTTATCTTTTCCACATGCTGCTTCAGGTTTTCGTAGGGATAGTGGATGATGTCTCCGGCCAGGCGCCGGGTCTTCCCTTTTGTTTCAAACCCGTAGTGCGGCCCGGAGACATGCACGCCCGTGTCGGCCAGCTTGAAGACGCGGGGCAGCAGGTCCGGATACCAGCCGCTGTGGCGCAGGAAGCGGTCGAAATAGTAGGACGTGCGTGGGCAGAGAAAGGCGCTCATGTCCGCAGGGTCCCGGAGCGCCTGGATAACGGACGCCCGCAGCTCATCGGACAGGATCTCGTCCTGGTCCAGGGAGACCACCCAGGGCGTGGCGATGTGTTCGAAGGCGAGCTCGAACTGCTTTTTGGGCCCGGGCCAAGGGTTGACCAGCACCTGGGCTCCGTGGGCGGCGGCGATGTCCGCCGTTGCGTCCGTGCTGCCGGAGTCAACGATCAGGATCCGGTCGCAGAAATCCAGGGACGCGAGGCATGCGTCGAGATGTCTTGCCCCGTTCAGGGTCAGGATCAGGCCTGTCACTTCCGGCTTAGCCAAGGCCTTTCTCCTCCAGTCCGCGCAGGATGGACTCGAACACGGCGTCCGGATTCCGGCCCGCGTCCACGACCAGGAAGCGGCCCCGGTGCAGTGCGGCCCAGGTCAGATAGCCTTCGCGGATGCGGGTGTGAAAGGCCATACTCTCGGCTTCGAAACGGCCCTCGGTGGCGGTCTTGTTGTCCAGCATGTTGCGGGTCAGGGCGCGCTTCAGGCCGATCTCCGGCTCCACGTCCAGAAGGATCGTCACGTCCGGCCAGAGTCCTTGCACGGCCACGTCGTTCAGGTGATGCAGAAGGCTCGGGTCAAGGCCGCGTCCGTAGCCCTGGTAGACCACGGTGGAGTCGGCGAAGCGGTCGCAGATCACGGTCCTGCCGTCTTCCATGGCTGGCCGGATGACCGAGGAGACGTGCTGGGCGCGGTCGGCCAGATACAGGAAAAGCTCGCTGGTTGAAGACAGGTCGCTGTTCTTGGGGTCGAGCAGAATGCGCCTCAGCTCCTTGCCCAGACGGCTGCCGCCGGGTTCAAGAGTGTGCAGGACATCGTGTCCCTGGCGCACGAAATGTTCGATGAGTTTTTTGCACTGCGTGGATTTTCCGCAGCCCTCCATGCCTTCAAAAGTAAGAAACATGCTTCCTCCCTACTGGTTGCCGGGTGTTGCGGTGATGCCCATGGCTTTTAAAAGGGGCGACTCCTCGGATTTGGGGGCCGCTTTTTTGGGCGTTTTGGGCTGCGGTTCCGCCGCCGTGGTCGCGACCGGCGTGCGCATGGGCTGGTACAGGTAGCGGCCAAGGGTGCGGTGGTATTCGCTCCAGCCGCCGATTTCCTCGCCGTCGGGTGCGGTCAGGGCTCCGTGAACGGTGTTGATCTTGGCATCCAGATTGTCCGCGTAGTGCAGGATGAAGGCCTCCGCAGTCTGGGGCAGGCAGGGTGACCCGAAGGCCAGTTCGCCATGATGGGCGACGATGAGGTGCTTGAGATGCATGGACAGTTCTTCAGGCAGGTCCTTGGTCTTGCGCAGAAAAGGCTCCAGGATCTCCAGGCCGATCTGGATGTGTCCCAGCAAGCGTCCGGCATCGGTGTATTCGCGGCTTATGCCGTGCGAGAGCTCGAAGGCCTTGCCCAGATCGTGGAAAAGGGCGGCCACGAGCAGGATTTCCCTGTCGATTCCCGGATAGAGCCGGGACAGGGCGCTGCAGATGCGCATGATGGCCAGGGTGTGCTCAAGGAGCCCTCCGGCATAGGCGTGATGGATGGACTTGGCTCCGGGCGCGCTCAAGAGGGATGCGCGGATATGATCGTCGTGCAGCACGCTCCTGCACAGGGCCTTCCATGGTTTGAAAGTCAGTTCGGCGCCGAGGAATTCTTCCATTTCACGAAGAAGGTCCTCGGGAGGAATGGCGGAGGACGGTAGAAAGTCGGTCAGGTCCAGGCCCGCTTCACGCGGATCGATGACGGCCATGTCGTTTATGTTCATCTGCAACTGGTCCTTGAAGGAGGCCACCTGCCCGTTCACGGCCACGAATTGTTCCGCCTGCAAGGCTTCGAATTGCTGGCTCTGGGGGTACCAGATCCTGGCCTCGATATTGCCGGTGCGGTCGGTCAGGGTCAGTTGCCAGTAGGGGCCGTTCTTGGCTTCCTTGCGCTGGGCCTTGGACAGGGCAAACACTTCGGAAATCGAATTTCCTTCAGCCAAATCGCGTACGTATGTTTTTTTGTGCTTCATTAAGTTGCTATTCCTGCATGCATGAGGTAATGGCGCAAACGAAGGCGAGGTCGATATTTTCTAAGATAATTGGGCAGTTGCACAATATTCAAATGACTTTCGCGTGCTCGTTTCCCACTTCGTCTACAGGCAAGTTTTCAGCTTTGGCAAGAGGCCGGACGTATCCGGCCGGATTGACGACCAGAATTGGCGGGGCGTGTCCTTTTTTCATACCCACGAAAGAAACCCCAACACTTTATCGAGCGGTTATGTCCAAAAAGAAAGGTCAAGCAAAGGTGACGATTTATCCGGATTGGTGTAAGGGCTGCGGGATATGCGCGGCTTTTTGCCCGTCCAAGGTGCTCGAACTCTGGCCGGACGGCAAGGCACATGTGGTGCGAGAGGAAGACTGCGTGAATTGCGGATTCTGTGAGCTGCATTGCCCGGATTTCGCTATCTCCGTTACCCCCAGGGAGATCAGCCGCAGGAAGACCGATGCGTTCGATGCCTCCAAGGGCGGGCCTTTGGACCCGTCCGCGGGCACCGACCCGGGTCCGGAGGAGAATGTTGGAACACCTAACCGGGAAGACGAACATGGCGACAAAAAAGCGTAGGAAAACGGAAATATTCGCACTCGGCAATGAAGCGGTGGTCGAGGGCGCGCTCCTGGCAGGCTGCAACTTCTATGCGGGCTATCCCATAACCCCGTCCACGGAAATCGCCGAGGTCATGTCCGCAAGGCTGCCTCTGGTCAAGGATGGGGTGTTCATCCAGATGGAGGACGAGATCGCCAGCATGGGCGCCATCATCGGTGCGTCCCTGGCCGGTCGCAAGACCATGACCGCCACTTCCGGCCCGGGCTTTTCCCTCATGCAGGAGAACCTTGGCTACGCGTGCATGACCGAGGTGCCTCTGGTCGTGGTCAACGTCATGCGCGGGGGGCCAAGCACCGGTCTGCCGACCAGTCCGGCCCAGGGCGATGTGCAGCAGGCCCGCTGGGGCTGTCACGGAGACCATCCCATCATCGTCCTTTCGGCCAGCGACGTGCAGGAATGTCTGGAAATGACCGTCGTGGCCTTCAATTTCGCCGAAAAATACCGCACGCCCGTCATCCTGCTTCTCGACGAGATCACGGCCCACACCCGGGAAAAGATCTCCATTCCCGGCCCCGAGGATTTTGAGATCCTGGCCCGCGTGACCCCGTCCATGCCGCCGGAGTGGTACGTTTCCTACGAGGAGACCATGCGCGGGGTTCCGGCCCTGCCGCCCCTTGGATCCGGATACCGCTTCCATGTCACGGGCCTGACCCATGACCAGAACGGATTTCCGACCTCAAAGCCCGACGAGGTCAAGGCGCTGATGCACCGGCAGTTCCGCAAGATCGACCAGTTCTTCTACGACATCCAGCTTTTCGACGAGGTCAACTGCGAGGATGCGGAAGTGGTCGTTTTGGCGTACGGTTGCGTGGCCCGTTCGGCAGAACTTGCCGTGCACATGGCCCGCGAACGCGGGGTCAAGGCCGGGCTCCTGAAGCTCAAGACCCTTTTCCCCTTCCCCAAGACGGCGGTGCAGGCCCTGGCACGGCAGTGCAAGGCGCTCATAGTGCCCGAGATGAACATGGGGCAGATCTCGCGCGAGGTGAAGCGGGTCAACAACGGCCTGACCCACATCATTACCAACAACCGCGTTGACGGCCAGATCATCACTCCCTCGGAAATCTTCAAAAATATCATGCAGGCGTGACCATGGCACAGGTAACACAACTCATTCACGACTATCTCAGGCACAACAAGAAGTTTCCCCATGTCTACTGCGCGGGCTGCGGCCACGGTATCGTGCTCGGCTCCCTCATCCGCAGCGTGCATCGCCTGGGCTACGCCAAGGACGATGTCGTGCTCGTGGCCGGCATCGGCTGCTCCGGGCGCATGGCCGTGTACGTGGACTTCAATACCGTGCATACCACTCACGGCCGGGCCCTGACTTTCGCCACGGGCATCAAGATGGCCAACCCGGCGCTCAAGGTCATCGTGGTCATGGGCGATGGCGACGCCATGTCCATCGGCGGCAACCATCTCATCCACGCCGCCAGGCGCAACATCGGTCTGACGGCGCTGGTGCTCAACAACAACATCTACGGCATGACCGGCGGCCAGGCATCGCCGACCAGCCCCGAGGGGACCGTCTCCGCGACGTCTCCTTTCGGCCAGCTCGAACGCAGCTTCGACATCGTGGACATGGCCATGGCCAGCGGCGCCAGTTACGTGGCCCGCGGCACGGTCCTGCACGCCAACATGCTCGACGGCCTCATCTCCGACGCCCTGGAGAAACCGGGTTTCAACCTGGTCGAGATCCTGACTCCCTGCCATACCCAGTATGGTCGCAAGAACAAGTTCAAGACCGTGGTGGACATGTACCAGTGGTATAAGAAAAACACCGTCAAACTTGATCGTTATGCCCAGCTCGCCCCGGAAGAGAAACCCAAATTCACGCCCATAGGCGTGTTCAGGGACGAGATGCGGCAGGGTCTGGAAGTGCGTTATGAGGAACTGCGCAACAAGCTTCAGGAGCAGCGAAATGCCTAAGCAGCACGAACTGAATCGATTTGAGATACGGCTTTCCGGAACGGGCGGCCAGGGTATCCTGACCCTGGGCAAGATCATGGGCCAGGTGCTGGCCATCGATCACGGTTTTTACGTCACGCAGACCCAGAGCTACGGCCCCGAGGCCCGGGGCGGAGCGAGCCGGGCCGATCTGGTCATAAGTTCACACAGAATCAGCTATCCAAAGCCCGTGAATCTTGACATGCTCGTGGCTCTCAGTCAGGAGGCCTGCAACCTGTATTTTCGCAACCTGAAGCCGACCGGCTTCCTGTTGGTCGATACATCGCTCGTGACACAGACCCCCTCCAACATATATTGGGGCCTGCCGTTCACGAACATGGCCCGGGACAGGATCGGCATGCCTCAGACGACCAACATCATCTGCCTTGGGGCGCTGAGTCATTTTCTGCCGTTCATGAATTTTGCCAACGTGAAAAAGGCCCTGGCATCGGTTCTGCCGGCCAAGATCCTGGACGTGAACGTCAAGGCTCTGACCCTAGGGCACAGTCAGGCCAAGAAACTTTATCCGGACGCACCCGAAAAATGGACATTCTTCTCACCAATGACGATGGAATCAGAGCAGTAGGACTGCGCGCCCTTTACGGCGCCTTGATCAAGGCCGGACACAGGGTGCACGTGGCTGCACCCATGACCGAGCAGAGCGCGGTGGGGCATTCGGTGACCCTGTTTTCTCCACTGAGGGTCAAGCAGGTGGAGGAAACGGGGTTTTCCGGCCTTGGCATTTCCGGCACCCCGGCGGATTGCGTCAAGCTGGCGCTCAGCCACCTTCTGCCCAAGCGGCCGGACATGATCGTGTCGGGCATCAACTCGGGCGCCAACGTGGGCGTGGACGTGCTCTATTCGGGCACGGTGTCCGCGGCCACCGAAGGGGCTTTGGCGGGCATCCCGGCCATGGCCGTGTCCGTGGACGATTTTCATCCTGAAGAGCTCTCCGCCCAGGCCGAATACGCGGTGCGGATGCTTGACGGGGATTTCTGGTCATCCTTTCCCCGGCACTGCGTGCTGAATCTGAACTTTCCCGCCGGACCGTTTGAAAACGCCAAGGGGCTCAAGGTCTGCAGCCAGACTTCGTCCACCTACCGGGACTGGTACGACGAGAGAAACGACCCCCGGGGCAATCCCTACTACTGGCTGTGCGGGGTCATCCCGCCGGAAAATGTGGAGCCCGAATCGGATCGGGGATATCTGAGCCGAGGTTACATAACCGCGACTCCGTTGACTTTTGATCTGACTCATGCCGGATATCTGGAAGCGTTGACCCGGCATCTGGCCAAGAACGAATAACCGCCTTTCAAGGAGACGATCATGCCCCTGACCACACCCAAGGAAATGTTTGCCCGAGGTTACGCCGAAGGTTTCGCCATCGGTGGTTTCAACGTGAACAACATGGAAATCATCCAGGGTATCATGGAGGCCGGAAACCTCGAAAAATCCCCCCTCATCCTGCAGGTTTCCGCCGGCGCCCGCCGCTATGCCGGCCAGGGGTACATCATCAAGCTCATGGAAGCCGCCCTGGCCGAGAATGATCTGCCGGTCTGCCTGCACCTCGACCACGGCCAGAATTTCGAGATCTGCAAGGAAGTCATCGACGGCGGCTTCACCTCCGTCATGATCGACGGCTCGCACCTGTCCTTCGAGGAAAATATTGCCCTGACCAAGCAGGTCGTGGCCTACGCCCACGATCGCGGCGTGTGGGTCGAGGCGGAGCTTGGACAGCTGGCTGGCGTCGAGGACGACGTGGACGTGGAGCACAGCGTGTACACCAACCCTGACCAGGCCGCCGAGTTTGTCGGCCGCACGGGTTGCGATTCCCTGGCCATCGCCATCGGCACCAGCCACGGGGCCTACAAATTCGCGGGCGAGGCCAAGCTCGACTTTGACCGCCTGGAGAAGATCAAGGCCCTGCTGCCCGGCTATCCCATCGTGCTGCACGGCGCCTCGTCCGTGCCCCAGGAATTTGTGGACATGGCCAACCAGTATGGCGCCAAGATCGCCGGAGCCAAGGGCGTGCCCGAAGATCTGCTGCGCAAGGCGGCCGCCTCGGCCGTGTGCAAGATCAACATCGACACCGATATCCGTCTGGCCATGACCGCCACCATCCGCAAGTATCTGGCCGAAAATCCGTCACATTTCGATCCGCGTCAGTACCTGCTGGTGGCCAGGGATGCGGTGCGGGACATGGTGGCGCACAAGATCAGGAACGTTCTGGGTTCATCAAATAAAATTTAAGCGGAAGAGGAAAAGAACATGGCTGTCAAAATTGCACTCAATGGTTTCGGTCGCATCGGACGCTACCTTGCCCGCATCATGGCCGGGAACCAGGATGTTCAACTGGTCTGCGTCAACGCCCGTGGCGACAATGAATCCCTTGCATACCTGCTCAAATACGACTCGGTTCACGGCACCTTTGCCGGTGATGTCGAGCCCAACGAGCAGGGTTTTCTGCTGAACGGCAAGCAGGTGCTGGTTACCCGCAATGCCCCGGACGCCTGGGACTGGAAGGGCATCGATATCCTCGTCGAGTCCACGGGCAAGTTCACGGACCGTGAAAGCTGCGAGAAGCATCTGGCCGCCGGCGCCAAAAAGGTGCTCATCTCCGCCCCCGGCAAGAACACCGACCTGACCGTGGTCATGGGCGTTAACGACGGCCTCTACAATCCGGCAGAACACAGGATCATTTCCAATGCCTCCTGCACCACCAATTGCCTGGCTCCGGCAGCCAAGGCTCTGGACGACAATTTCGGCATCAGGCACGGACTCATGACCACCATCCACTCCTACACCATGAGTCAGCGCATGCTCGACGGAACGCACAAGGACATTCGCCGCGGCCGCGCCGGTGCCATGAACATGCTGCCCACGACCACGGGCGCGGCCAAGGCCGTGAGCATGGTCATCCCGGCCCTGGCAGGCAAGCTCGACGGCATGGCCGTGCGCGTGCCCACGCCCAACGTGTCCCTGGTGGACCTGGTCGTGGAAGTGGAGAAGCCGACCACGGTGGCCGAGGTCAACGCGGTCCTGAAGGCCGCGGCCAGCGGTCCCGAGGGCGGAGCCATGGGCTACACGGAAGTGCCGCTCGTTTCCATGGACTACGTCGGCAGCATCTACGGCGGCGTGGTCGATGGCCTGTGCACCTCGGTCATGAACGGAACCATGGTCAAGATCATCGTCTGGTACGACAACGAGGCCGGTTTCACCAACCAGTTGCTGCGCCTGATCAAGCTGGTCGGGGCTTCCATGTGATTCTCTGATTCCGACGCAATTCCAGAACGCCCGGCCAGCCCGGGCGTTCTGCTTTGAAGCGCGACTTGCAATTCAGCCGCGCCTTTTCTAGTCTCCATTTCCCCGATTTTTGGAATTCCCTTTTTCCCGAGAGCATCATGAGCGGTTTTACCCATCTGCATTGCCATTCCGAGTACAGCCTCCTGGACGGCGCCATTCGCCTACGGGACCTGTGCGCCCGGGCCGTTGATTTCGGCTTTTCCTCGGCCGCCATCACCGATCACGGCAATCTCTTCGGTTCCGTGCCCTTTTATCTCGAAGCCAAGAAGCACGGCATAAAGCCCATCATCGGCAGCGAAGTCTACGTCGCCGACGACATGTTCGAGCGGGAGAACAAGAAGCGCTTTCATCTGGTGCTTCTGGCCCAGAATCTGGTCGGCTACCACAATCTGGTCAAGATCGTGTCCGCCGGTTTTCTGCAGGGCTTCTATTACAAGCCGCGCGTGGACAAGAAGCTGCTGCGCGCCCATTCCGAGGGCATCGTCTGTCTGTCCGCCTGCCTGCAGGGTGAAGTTCCCTATGCCCTGCGCCACGGGACCTTCGACAGCGCCATCCTGAAGGCGCGCGAATACATGGAGATTTTTCCGGACCGGTTTTATCTGGAGTTGCAGTCCAATGGCTTGAAAGAGCAGGAGGTCGTCAACGACAGGCTCATGGAACTGGCCAAGGAGACCGGCCTGCCGCTGGTCGCCACCAACGACTGCCACTACCTGAACAAGGACGACTACGAGGCCCACGACATCCTCCTGTGCGTGGGCACGGGCAAGATCGCCTCGGAAAAGCAGCGGCTCCGCTTCGATACCAACGAATTTTACTACAAGGCCCCCGAGGAGATGGAGGCCGCCTTCGCCCATTGTCCCGAGGCCGTGGAAAACGCGGGCCGCATCGCGGACATGTGCGAGGTGGAGCTGAAGCTCAAGCAGCATTTCTTTCCGGTCTACGACGTTCCCGAGGGCTCGACCCTGGACGACGAGTTTCGCCGACTGTCCGAAGAGGGGCTGAAGGAGCGCATCGCCGCCCTGCCCTACGAAGTGGACGAGGCCGCTTATCGCGATCGCCTCGAACTCGAACTCAGCGTCATCATCGAGAAGGGTTTTCCGGCCTACTTCCTGATCGTGCAGGACTTCATCAACTGGGCGAAATCGAAGAACATCCCCGTCGGACCCGGCCGAGGTTCGGCCGCCGGATCGCTGGTCTCGTACGCGCTCAGGATCACGGACCTCGATCCCATTCGCTACGCGCTCTTCTTCGAGCGCTTTTTGAATGTGGAACGTGCGTCCATGCCTGATATCGACGTGGATTTCTGCTACAATCGGCGTGACGAGGTCATTCGCTACGTTTCGGAAAAGTATGGAGCCGATCACGTGGCCCAGATCGTGGCCTTCGGGACCATGAAGGCCAAGGGCGCCATTCGCGACGTGGCCAGGGCCCTTGATGTCAGCCTGAAGGACGCCGACCGCATCGCCAAGCTCATCCCCGACGACCTCAAGATGACCCTGACCAAGGCTCTGGACGAGGAGCCGGAGCTGCGCAAGCTCATCGACAGCGACCCGCAGTACCGCAAGCTCTACGACGTGGCCCGCCGTCTTGAGGGCCTGGCCCGACACTCGTCCATCCACGCCGCCGGTATAGTCATCTCCCAGAAGCCCATGGTCGAGTATCTGCCGCTGCACAAGGGCAAGAACGGCGAGGTCGTGACCCAGCTAGACATGAAGAAGGTCGAGCTCATCGGCCTCATCAAGTTCGACTTTCTGGGCCTCAAGACCCTGACCGTCATCGACGACGCCCTGAAGCTCATCCGCAAGAACAACAAGCCCGTGCCGATTCTGGAGAAGCTGCCCCTCGACGACCCGCAGACCTTCGAACTTTTGTGCCGGGGCGAGACGGATGGCGTGTTCCAGCTGGAATCCGACGGCATGCGCCGGGTGCTCAGGGGCCTTAAGCCCTCCTGCTTCGAGGACATCATCGCGCTTCTGGCCCTGTACCGGCCTGGTCCCCTGGAGTCGGGCATGGTCGACGACTTCATCGGCCGCAAGCACGGCCTGAGGAAGGTCGAGTACGAATTCGAGGAACTGGCCCCCGTGGTCCACCCCATCCTGGAGGACACCTACGGCGTCATTCTCTACCAGGAACAGGTCATGAAGATCGCCTCGGACCTGGCCAAGTATTCCCTCGGAGAAGGCGACAACCTGCGCCGGGCCATGGGCAAGAAAGACCCGGCGGAGATGGCCAAGCAGCGGGTGCGCTTTCTGGACGGCGCGCGCGAGAACAACATTTCCCAGGAGGCGGCGGAGTACATTTTCGACCTCATGGAGAAGTTCGCGGGCTACGGGTTCAACAAGTCCCACAGCGCCGCATACGCCGTCATCTCCTACCAGACGGCCTACGTGAAGGCCCATTACCCGGCAGAGTTCATGGCCGCCATCATCACCTCGGAAGTGTCCAACACCGACAAGATCCTGGCCCATGTCAGCGCCTGCCGGGACATGGATATCGAGGTCCTGCCCCCGGACGTGAACCGCAGCTACAACGAGTTCACCGTCGAGGGCGAGTCCATTCGCTACGGCCTCTCCGGCATCAAGGGTGTGGGCGAGGGGGCTGTCGAATCCATCGTGGAGGAGCGGGAAAAGGGCGGGGATTTCACCAGTCTGCTCGATTTCTGCCAGCGCGTGAATCTGCGCAAGGTCAATAAGCGTGTGCTCGACTCCCTCGTCAAGTCGGGAGCCATGGACAGTTTCGGATGTTCGCGCAGGGCGCTTCTGGATGGAATGGACAAGGTCCAGGCCATGGCCCAGAAACGGGCCAAGCGCAAAACCTCCGGCCAGCTCTCGTTCATGGGCATGGTCGAGGAGAACACCTGCAACCTGACGGGGCTCGGCATCGAGGGAGAAGAGGCCGCCCTGCCGGAATTCGGGGACGACGAGAAGTGCCGCATGGAAAAGGAGGCCTTCGGGTTTTTCCTCATCGGTCATCCGTTGCAGCCCTTCCGCCAGGAGATCAGGCGGCTGGGCTACCCGACCCTGGCCCAGTGCGCGGACCTCACCGAGAAATCGCCCGTGCAGGTGCCGGTTCTGGTCACCTCGATGAAGACCATCAACACCAAGAAGGGCGATCGCATGGCCTTTTGCGGCATCGAGGATCTCAGCGGTTCGGGCGAGGCCATCGTCTTTTCCGAGCCGTACGTGACCTACCGCGATCTGCTGGCCTGTGAGGAGCCCCTGCTCATGACCGGCGTGGTGGCCAAGCGCGACTCCATGAACGAAGAGAGCGAGGACGGACCCAAGAAAGCCAAGATCCTGGCCGAATCATTCAAGCTGCTTTCGGAGGTGGTCGGCTCGGGTACGGAGCCGGTGGTCCTTTTCGTGCGCGCCGACGGACAGGATCCCGACTGGGCCGGGCTGGGGGAGATCGTCACGCGTTACCCGGGGCAGGCTCCGGTGCAGGTCGATCTTGGTCGCGGGGAATACGTGTGCCGCCTGCAGTTCGGGCCGGATTTCATGGTGGCGCCGTGTCCGGAATTTTGGCGGGAATTCGAACAGTGGCGATTGATCCGAACCTAAAGGGAGTGTGCATGACACAAGGGCAATGGCGGCTTCGGGTGAGCTCGGATTTCAGCTCATCGCATCAGCTGCGGCATTACGAGGGCAAGTGCGAGAACATGCACGGCCACAATTTCACGGTGGAGGTCGATGTGGTCGGGGAGAGTCTCGACCAAAGGCTCGGCATCCTCATGGATTTCAAGGCGCTCAAGCGTCTGCTGAAAGAGGTGACCGACGAGCTCGACCACAAACATCTGAACGACCTGCCGGATTTTGCCGAGCAGAACCCGTCTTCCGAGCTGCTGGCCCGCTTCGTGTTCCGGCGCATGAAGGATCTGCTGGCCTCGTATCCGGTCCGTTTGGCCGAGGTCATGGTCTCGGAAAAAGCGAGCTCAAGGGCCTATTACTCGGAAGGATCGGTCTGATGCGGGCGGTTCTGCAGCGGGTGCGTTCGGCTTGCGTCCGTGTCCAGGACCGCACCGTGGGCGAGATCGGGCCGGGCATGGTCGTCCTGCTCGGCTTCGGCGGCAACGACGATCCGGACATGGTCGGCGGACCCGTCTGGAACAAATTCATGCAGAAGCTCCTCGGCCTGCGTCTTTTTCCCGACGCGGGCGGCCCCATCAACGCGAGCCTGGCCGATCACGGCGGCGGCATCCTGGTGGTTTCGCAGTTCACCCTCTATGCCGACGTCAAAAAGGGGCGCCGCCCCTCATTTTCCAAGGCTGCCCAGCCCGGGGCCGCCTTGGCCCTGTACCAGTCCTTCGTAGCCGATCTGCGTCGGCAATGGCCGCAGGTAGCCGAAGGCGAATTCGGCGCGGACATGGACGTGTCCCTGGTCAACTGGGGCCCTGTCACGATCTGGCTCGACAGCGACGATTTGTAACCATTCTTGGCAGGCATGTTGCTAGGATGTTCCGAAGCGTTCATTTTTTGACAGGAAACAGCATGCACCCCGTCATCACGACCTTTTTTTCTCCATACCACGCCGACGGCAGGGCCTGAGGCCATGGTCGCCGAAATGGATTACACCGCCGAGCTTGTGCAGGGCACTGAAGGTTCCACGGATGTGCGCATCCTGCGGGACGGCCGCGCCCAGCATCTGGGCGGCAGGCGAGGCCGTGAGAACGAGCTGCGCCGCGTGGCGGAAATTCCGGCCGAAGGGGTCCTGCCGGTCTTTTTGGGGGCGGGGCTCGGAGCCGGGCTGGCCAATCTGCTCGATCGGACTTCCGGGCCGGTGGCCGTGGTCGATGCCGAAGAGCCCATCGGCGCCCTGACCGGAGTGCCTGGTAAATGGCGTGACGATCCCCGCATATTATGGGTTGCCGAAGACGACCCAGACGTGGCCCTGAGCCGCTTGACCCGCTGGCAGCTCCGGCACGGCGGCCTTCCTTTCGCCCCGGTCCGGGACCCTTTCTACGCGCGTCTGAGGCCGGGCCTGTACCGTGAGCTTGCAGACCGTCTGGACATAAGCCTCAAGTTCGATTTCTGGAACCGGGCACGCTACCCCAAGTTTCGCTCCACGGTCCCGCGCGTGATGCTCTTGACCAGCTCCTATTTTCTGATGGGCGAGCTTGAGGCCGCCTGCACCCGTCTCGGCTACGCGACCTCTCTGGTGCAGTTGCCGAGTCAGGAGGTGGGCAGCCAGGAATTCGTCGAATCCATCCTCGCGGAAATTTTGTCCTTTCGTCCGGATTTCGTGCTGACCATCAACCATCTGGGCGTGGACAAGGAGGGCATCCTGACGGCGCTTCTGGCGCGCATGGAGCTTCCCCTGGCGTCCTGGTTCGTCGACAACCCGCACCTCATCCTTTACGTTTACGAAAATCTGGCCTCGGATTGGGTCACGCTCTTCACCTGGGACGTGGACAACATCGAGTCCCTGAAGGCGCAAGGGTTTTCGCGCGTTCACTACCTGCCCCTGGCAACCGATCCGCACCGCTTCGCCCACGCCCCGAACACGGCTCCGGCGCGCGATGTCTCCTTTGTCGGCAACTCGATGCTTTACAAGGTGCGCGCCAAGCTGCGGCATTACGATTTTCCGCCCGTTCTTCTGGCCGATCTGGAGGAACTCGGGCGCGCCTTCATGCTCAGCGGAGCCCTGTCCGTGGCCCGGTTTCTGGAAGAGGAGCGGCCCATGTACGTGGAGGCTTTCAGGGCCCTGCCGGACGTGGACGCCCGGCTCGCCTTCGAGACCCTGATCACCTGGCAGGCGACCCTTTTATACCGCCTGGAGCGCGTGCGGGAGCTGCTGCCCTTCAAGCCGCTTCTTGTCGGAGACCCGGGCTGGCACGAGATTCTGCCGCAGCCCGGCTGGACCTACCATCGCGAACTCAACTACTACGCCGATCTGCCCGGGTTTTATCCGGCCACGCGCATCAACTTCAACTGCACCAGCCAGCAGATGAAGGGCGCGGTCAATCAGCGCGTCTTCGACGTGCCGGTCTGCGGCGGATTCTTGCTCACCGACCACCGGCGGCAGATGGAAGCGCTCTTCGAGCCTGGCCGGGAGATCGTCTGCTATCAGGACCCGGGCGAGATTTCCGGGCTCGTGCGCCATTACCTGAGTCATGACGGCGAGCGCGCAAGAATTGTCCAGGCCGCTCGTACCCGCATTCTGGCCGAACACACCTACGACCTGCGCTTAAAGTCCCTGGTCCGGACCATGCGCTCTATCTACGGTTAGCCTGTGAAGAAGCCCATCCTGGTCATCCAGATGCAGCGCATGGGGGACCTGATCCTGTCCTTCCCTCTTTTTTTATGGCTGGAGCGGGCATTTCCCGGTCATCCGGTCTGGGTCATGGCCGAGCCGAGTTTTGCCGTGCCGCTTGTGCGCCTGAGTCCGCAGGTTCGTTACTTCAGTCATGGGCAGGAAGGGGAGCTGCGGCGGCAGGCATTTCATCTGGTCATAAATCTGAGTCACCGCGCCCAAAGCATGGAGCTGGCCGGGAGCCTGCATTGCGATGCGCTGGTGGGCGGATACATCCGGGATGGCGTGACCCGCATCGAGGGCGACTGGCAGGAATACCGGGCGTCGCTGACGCACAACAACCGGCACAACCACTTTCATTGGGCCGATCTGAACGCCCTCGGCGTGATTCCGCGCAAAATCATGGAGCAAACCCGCTGGCCCGGGCCGCGCGACATGCCGCACGGCATCCGTCACATTGGTCTTTTTCTCGGCGCGAGCCAGCCGGACAAGCGGCCCAGTGCCGCGTTTTGGGTCGAGCTTGTCGAAGAACTCGAACGGCGAGGGTTCGTGCCTGTCCTGCTTGGCGGGCCCGGAGAGCGTGAGCTGTGCCGCGAGGTGCTGCGCCTCGTCGCACGTCCGGTGGCCAGCGCCTGCGGTAGCCTGGGGCTGGATGCTTTTGCCATGTTCGGCCAGACTCTGGCCGCCATGATAACCCCCGATACGGGCCCCATGCATCTGGCGGCCTGGTCGGGGCTCAAGGTACTCAATCTGTCCATGGGGCCGGTGCATGCCTTCGAGACCGGCCCGTACCAGCCGGGGCACGTGGTGCTGCGCAGTTCAGGGGATTGCGTGGGCTGCTGGCGCTGCCGCTTTGAACTTCCGCGTTGCCACCGGCGCTTCAAGCCCGTGCGGGTGGTGCGCGTCCTTGAAGCCATGCTCGGGCGCAAGGGCAAGCTGACCGGCCTGCGGCTTCCCGGACTTGAGATTCTGGCCAGCGGCCGAAAGGACGGCCTCTATGATCTGATCCCGCTCTCCGTCCGTCCCAAGGCCGGTCAGAAGCTGTCCGCATATTGGCAGGCTTTCTGGCTGTATGCTTTTGGGCTTGGCTCCCGGGATGAATGCCTGGCCGAGGCCGGGAATCTGCGTGAAGCCCATGACGCCCTGGTGCGGGTCATGGCGGTCGGAGCGCTGCGATTTTTTCGCACAGCGAGCAGCACCGCCGACCCTGAGCGGCTTGTGCGCGAATGGGATCACGCAGCCCTGGCTTTGCGCCCTTTGAGCGGGTACGCCGCTGTCCATCTGTCCAATCATGACTGCTCCCCGGCTAGCCGCAGGCGCGTGCTGGCCCTGGCCGAGGACCATCTCGAATTTCTTCGCCCATCGTGAGAGGGTAACGTTTTCAATCAAAGAAAAAGGCGGCCAGTGGCCGCCTTTTTCTTTTGAATTCAATTGGTTGCTATTGAGCCGAGGCATGCAGCCCGTTTTCCTGCCAGCCACCGCCAAGTGCGGTGAAAAGCTCGACCATGGCCAGCTTCCGGGCCAGGCGGGCGTCGAGCAGGTTTTGTCTGGCCGTGAAGAGGGTGCGTTCCGCGTCGTGCACGGCAAAGGCGCTCTCAAGGCCCGCCGAAAAACGCTGATCGACCAGCAGGCGGCTCTTCTCCGCGCTTGCCGCGCGCCTGGCCTGGGCTTTGACCTGGCCTTCGTAGCCCTGGTTTTTGGCCAGGGCGTCGGAGACTTCTCGAAAGGCGTTCTGGATGGTCTGCTCGTATTGCGCGACTCTGATCTGCTGCTCCGCCTTGGCCGCCTCAAGTCTGGCCGTGTTCCGGCCCGCGTCAAAGAGGGGCAGGGTGATGCTGGGCACGAAGGTCCAGGCCCGCTGGGCCGAATCGAACAGGTCGGTCAGTTCCAGGCTGGCCAAACCGGCCGTCGTGGTCAGTCCGATGCGCGGGAAGAAGGCCGCCCGTGCGGCGCCAATTTCCGCGCCCGCGGCCCACAGGCGGTGTTCGGCCTCCAGGATGTCCGGGCGCCTGGTCAAAAGCTCCGACGGAAGCCCCGGCTCCACCGTCGTGCGCAGGGCCACGTCGTTTATGGCCCGGGCCGGGAGGCCGAGTTCCGGGACGGGCACGCCGACCAGCACGGCCAGGGCGTTTTCATCCATGGCCACCTGGGCCGTGAGGCGCGCGACCTCGGCCTGGGCCACGGCCACGACTTCCTCGGCCTGATGGCGGGCCAGTTCCGTGCTCATGCCGTGGGCCAGTTGGGCCATGGTCAGATCAAGGGTTGCCTGGCGGCTTTCAAGGGTTTCCCGGGCCAGAGCAAGATGTTCGCGGTCTCCGGCCAGGGTCAGATAGCCCCTTGCGACCTGGGACACGAGGCTGATGTGCGCGGCCCGCCGGGCCTCCTCCGTGGCCAGGTAGCTCTCCAGGGCCGAGTCCTCAAGGCTCTTCACCCGGCCGAAGAAGTCAAGCTCGAAGGAGGAGATTCCAAGCCCCACGTTCCACTGCCGGTCAATGCCCTCGATCCCGCCGTGCAGGTCCGCAGGCAGACGCTGGTTCGAGTTCTGGCCCGAGGCGTCGATGTTCGGGATACGGTCGGCGCGGGCGATGCCGAACTGGGCGCGGGCCTTGTCCATGGCCAGCACGGCCTGACGCAGGCTTCGGTTCTGGTTCAGGGCCGTGGATATGAGCTTTTGCAGGGCCGAGTCGGGGAACACGTCTCGCCAGCCAAGCTCGTCCACTCCGGCCAGGGGGCCGGTCTGGGTCGGTGCGTTCCAGGCCTCGGGCACGGGCATGGCCGGGCGCTCCCGTTCAGGAGCGAGGGTGGCGCAGCCGCTCAAGGCGACGAGCGCGATCACGAGTATCAATCTTCGCATGGGTGCCCTCCGGGGATGATGGCGCGAGTGGTCGATTTTTTGGGTTCCTTGCGGGAAAGTCCCAGCTTGGCCACGATGACGAAGAAGACCGGGATGAGCAGGGAGCCGATGATGGTCGAGGCGATGGTGCCGCCGATGACGCCCGTGCCGATGGAGTTCTGTCCGCCCGAACCCGCGCCGGAGTTCAGGGCCAGGGGCAGGACGCCAAGGCCGAAGGCCAGGGAGGTCATGAGGATGGGCCGCAGACGTTGCCGGGCCGCCTCGACCACCGCGGTCATGAGATCCATGCCCGATTCGGCCAGGCTCTTGGCGAACTCGACGATGAGGATGGCGTTTTTGGCCGCCAGGCCCATGGTCGTGAGCAGGCCGACCTGGAAGTAGACGTCATTGGTCAGGCCGCGCAGACTGACGGCGGCCAGGGCTCCGACGACGCCGATGGGCACGACCAGGATGACCGATGCGGGAAGGCTCCAGCTTTCATACAGGGCCGCCAGGCACAGGAATACGACGATGATGGAGAGACCGTAGAGCATGATGGTCTGCGAGCCTGCCTGACGTTCCTGGAAGGACAGGCCGGTCCAGGAGAAGCCGATGCCTTCGGGCAACTGACTGGCCAGGCTCTCCATGGTCGCCATGGCCTGCCCGGAGCTCTTGCCCGGAGCGGGCGCGCCGAGAATCTGCATGGCCGGAACGCCGTTGTAGCGCTCCAGGCGCGGCGAGCCCGAGGTCCAGTGCGCCGTGGCGAAGCTCGACATGGGCACCATCTGGCCGGATTTTCCGCGCACATGCCACCGGGCCAGATCCTCGGGCATCATGCGGTAGGGTGCCTCGCCCTGCATGATGACCTTCTTGACGCGGCCCTTGTCCAGGAAGTCGTTGACGTAGGAGCTGCCCCAGGCCGTGGCGATGACGCCGGTCACATCGGACACGGCAAGGCCCAGGGCGCCTGCCTTGTCCCAATCGATGTCGATGCGGTACTGCGGCGTGTCATCCAGACCGTTGGGGCGGACCATGGCCAGGTCAGGATGCTGTCTGGCCATGCCGAGGAGCTGGTTGCGGGCGGCCGTGAGCTTTTCGTGGCCGAGGCCCGCCATGTCCTGCAACTCGAAGTCGAACCCGGCCGCGTTGCCCAGTTCCATCACCGCAGGAGGGGAAAAGGCGAAGACCTGCGCGTCGCGGTACTGCGAGAACGCGGCCATGGCCCGTCCGGCGATGGCTTTGACGTGCATGTCGGGAGTCTTGCGCACGCTCCAGTCCTTGAGACGCACGAAGCACATGGCCGTGTTCTGACCGCTTCCGGCGAAGCTGAAGCCAGCCACCGCCATGAGCGATTGCACGGAGTCCTTCTCGGTTTCCAGGAAGTGATTTTCGATGCGCTCCAGCACATCAAGGGCGCGGTCCTGGGTCGCGCCGATGGGCAGCTGGACCTGCACGAAGAGGATGCCCTGGTCCTCGTCGGGAAGAAAACCCGTGGGCAGGCGCTGGAACAGGAACATCATGGCCGCGAGGATGAGCGCATAGAGGACCAGCGAGCGGCCCCAGCGCCGGGTCATGGACCCGACCAGCTTCTGATACCCATTGGCCGTGCGGTCGAAGCCGCGGTTGAACAGGCCGAAGAAGCCGCGTTTGCCCTGGCCGGGCTTGGCGGGCTTTAGCATTGTGGCGCACAGGGCCGGGGTCAGGATCAGGGCCACCAGGACGGAGAGGACCATGGCCGAGACCACGGTGATGGAGAACTGGCGGTAGATGACGCCCGTGGACCCGCCGAAGAAGGCCATGGGCACGAACACGGCGGACAGCACCAGGGCGATGCCGACCAGGGCCCCGGAGATCTGGGTCATGGACAGATGGGTCGCGTCCTTGGCCGACAGGCCGTCCTCGTGCATGATGCGCTCGACGTTCTCGACCACGACGATGGCGTCGTCCACCAGCAGGCCGATGGCCAGGACCATGGCGAACATGGTCAGGGTGTTGATGGAGTAGCCAAAGGCCGCCAGCACCCCAAAGGTGCCGAGCAGAACCACGGGCACGGCGATGGTCGGGATGAGCGTGGCCCGGAAGTTCTGCAGAAAGAGGTACATGACCAGAAAGACCAGCACGACGGCTTCAAGCAGGGTGCGGATCACCTCCTCGATGGAGATGCGCACGAAGGGCGTGGTGTCGAAGGCTTCCACGACCTTCATCCCGGCCGGAAAGGTCGAGCTGATGCTGTCCGTGTATTCGGCGATGGCCTCGACGGTCTTCAGGGCGTTGGCGCCGGTGGCCAGCTTGATGGCTAGGGCCGCCGCGGGCTGACCGTTGAAGCGGGAGACGATCTGCGAATTCTCGGCGCCCAGTTCCACCTTGGCCACGTCGCCCAGTCGCACCGTGGAGCCGTCGGTATGCACTTTCAGGAGGATGTTCCGGAATTGCTCCGGAGTCTGCAGGCGATCCTGAACGCTGACCGTGAAGTTGATGCGCTGTTCCTCCACAGAGGGCAGTCCGCCCAGCTGTCCTGCGGATATCTGGGCATTTTGGGCCTTGATGGCTGCCGCGACGTCGGCGGGCGTGAGGCTGTAGGAGTGCAATTTGTCAGGGTTGAGCCAGATGCGCATGGCGTGCTGCGAGCCGAACAGGGTGACCTCGCCGACGCCTTCCACGCGGCTCATGCCGTCGAGCACATTGGCGGCCACATAGTCGGCCAGTTCGGCCCTGGCCATGGAGCCGTCCTCGGACACGAATCCGAGTACCTGCACGAAGTTTCTGACCGCTTTCGTGACCTGCACGCCCTGGGCCTGCACTTCCTGCGGCAGCAGCGACATGGCCAGCTGCAGCTTGTTCTGGACCTGCACCTGGGCAATGTCCGGGTTGGTGCCGGCCTTGAAGGTCAGGGTGATTTCGGCCTGACCCGAGGACTGGCTGGTCGAGGACATGTAGTCCAGGTTGTCGATGCCCTTCATCTTCTGTTCGATGACCTGCGTGACCGCGTCTTCGAGCGTCTTGGCGGAGGCGCCGGGATAGGTCGCGCTGATGGCCACGGAAGGCGGAGCGATGGGCGGATACTGGGATATGGGCAGGCCGGTTATGGCCAGCACGCCGCCAAGCATGGCGGCGATGGCCAGAACCCAGGCGAATACCGGGCGATTGATGAAAAAATGTGCCATGAGAGCTCCTTACATTGTGTCTTTTGCGACACGGACCTGCACGCCGGGGCGCGCCTTCTGCAAACCTTCGACGACCACTCGGTCTCCGGCGGCCAGTCCCTGGCGCACAACCCAGTCACCATCGACCGCCCGGTCCAGTTCCAGGGGGCGGACAGCCACCTTTTCCTCGCCGTCCACGATCATGGCCATGGCTTTGCCATGCGCGTCGCGGACCACGGCCTGTTGCGGAATGAGCAGCGCATTGGCCAGCACCCCCTCCTCGACGACGGCGCGGACGTACATGCCCGGCAGAAGGTCGCGTTCGGGGTTGGGGAAGACGGCGCGCAGGGTGACGGAGCCGGTGCTCTGATCCACGCTGGCCTCGGCCAGTTGCAGGATGCCCTCATGGGCATAGGTTGCGCCGTCTTCGAGGATCAGGCGGACTTTTGTCGCGGCTGCGCCGGCGGACTGGACGGCCCCGCTCTTGAGGGCGTGCTTCATGCGCAAAAGTTCAACGTTGGACTGGGTGAGATCCACATAGATGGGGTCGAGTTGCTGCACCGTGGCCATGGCCTGGGCCTGATTGGCCGTGACCAGGGCGCCCGGGGTGATGGTGGACCGACCGATGCGGCCGCTTATGGGCGAGAGGACCCTGGTCCGCTCAAGATCGATGTGCGCGGCGCCAAGCTCGGCCTGCGCCGCGGCCACATTGGCCTCCGCCAGGGCCAGGGCGGCCTGGACCTCGTCGTGGTCCTGCTGGCTGACGGCCTTGGTGCGGATCAGGTCACGATAGCGCACCGCTTTCAGCCGGGCGGGCTCCAGTTCGGCCTTGGCCTTGGCCACTGCCGCCTTGGCGCGGGCCACGGCCACTTCATAGGTCGAAGGGTCGATCTGGTAGAGCAGATCGCCGGATTTGACCTCGGTCCCTTCCTCAAAGGCCCGCTTCAGGATGATGCCGCCCACCTGCGGCCGGATCTCGGCCATCTGGTATACGGCGGTGCGTCCCGGCAATTCCGTGGTCAGACGGACGTTTGTTTCCTGCATGGTGACCACGGCCACTTCCGGAGCGGGAGCAACCTGGGCTGCGGCTGGCTGGTTGGCTTGCGACGGCTTGTTCCAGGCGAGATAGCCAAGGCCGACGGCGACCACGACGACAACGGGAATAAGTATTTTCTTCATTTGGTCCTTCCAGGATTTCTTGTTTTGAAAATATTATGTGAACGGTCGTTCACTTTAAGGGCAAAAAAAAATTAAGGGGATACGCCTCGGACAAACATTTTCCAGTTGGCCTCGGCCTGGGTCTTGGGATCAATCATGTCGCCGCGCCTGCTGTACAGGATGGCGATGGTCAGGAACTGACCCAGAAACTGCACGAAGATCTCATCGGCATCGATGTCGTCGCGGATTTCCCCGGCAATCTGGCCCTGGCGGATGATCCCGGCCACCTCGGACTGGTGCCGCTGATGGTTCTTCAGCAGGCGCTCCCGCAGGTGGTTCTCGTCACTCCACAGCGCGTCCGAGAGCACGAGGTTGGGTAGCGCCCGGTAGCGCTCGACCACGCTGATGTGCAGGTCGTAGCAGCGGCGCAGCTTGGTCAGTGCGGGGCCCGGTTCCTTGATGGCCTGGCGGATTCCTTCGGTCTTGACGTCGTCGAGCAGGTCCAGGACGCTGGCCAGTATGTCGGCCTTGCCGCCTGGAAAATGCCTGTACAGGGCCGGCGCGGTCACGCCCACGGCGCGGGCCACGTTGCGCGCGGTGAGGGCCCCGACACCCTGGTCGGCAACCAGTGCGAGGGCCGCTTCGGCGATCTGTTCGCGACGGATTATGGTGGTGAGTCTCTTTGCCATGGAGGGGCTAGTTAACGACCGTTCACTTTGTCGTCAAGAGCAAAATGTGAGGTGGAAGGAAGAAATTTTGGTGTGATTGTGCGGAGGGGTGGAGTCAGAATGCTAAAAAGATTGAAGAGATTAGGGATTTGTGCGGCCAGCGGCCCGTTGCCGCCATGGCCTTGAGGCCCGCCGGAACTCCTTCGCGGGCCTCGTAGAGTTGAATCGTTGCGTGCAGGGCGGAAATTTCTGGGCAGTGCGCCCGGCAACGATTCAACAAACGATGCCTGGCTCAGTCAGACAGCCGACGCGCCTCAAGACCATGACGGCAACGGACCTTGAGGTACTGGCGGGTGGTAGCTGGTCGTGATTGAGGGAGGGTTGGAGTCAGAATATTGATAAGATTTCGGAGATTTAGGGTGTTGCGCGATTAGTGCTCCGTTGCCATCATGGGCTTGAGGTACTGGCGGGTGGTTGCTGGTCGTGATTGAGGGAGGGTTGGAGTCAGAATGTTGGAAAGATTTCGGAGGGTTAGGGTGTTACGCGATTAGTGCTCCGTTGCCACCATGGGCTTGTGGTGCTGGCGGGTGATTGCTGGCCGTGATTGTGGGAGGATTGGAGTCATTGTTTGAAGAAGATTGGGGAGATTAAGGGGTAATGTGCGACCGGCGGTCCGTTTCCGTCATGGCCTTGTGTTGAAAAAAAAAGTACTTGCACTTTGCAGGGGCATTTATTAGCAAGATGAGAATTATTCCTGATAACAAAAACATTCAAGGAGAATACCAATGAGCAAGACCACCGAGAATTTGAAAGAGGCTTTTGCCGGAGAATCCCAGGCCAACCGTAAGTATCTGGCTTTCGCCAAGAAGGCCGAAGAAGAAGGGCTGCCGCAGGTTGCCAAGTTGTTCCGGGCTGCGGCGCACGCCGAGACCATTCACGCCCATGCCCACCTTCGCCTCATGAAGGGTATCGGCTCCACGGCCGAGAATCTCAAGGAAGCCGTGGCCGGTGAAACGCATGAATTCAAGTCCATGTATCCGGCCATGATCGCCGATGCCCAGGCCGAAGGCGAAAAGGCTGCCGAGAAATATTTCGTTTTCGCCAACCAGGCCGAGGAATGCCACGCAAACCTCTACTCCAAGGCGGCGGAAAAGATGGGTGAGCTGGCGGCAGTGGACTACTATGTCTGCAGCATCTGCGGTCACATCCATGAAGGCGAGCCTACCGAAAAGTGTCCGATCTGCGGCGCGCCGGCCAAGGCATACGGCGTCGTGGCCTAGAGGCCTTGAGCCTTCCCGCCGGATTGCTGGAAAAGCCGCGTTCCCCTTTCGGGAGCGCGGCTTTTCAAATGAAAAAGGCCATGCATCACTGCACGGCCTTTTTTTGTGGATTATTTTCGGGTGTTATCTTCTGGGGGCCGGGGCGCTCGGGCGGGCCTTGGCCTTGGTGAAGGCCAGTTCGGTGCCCTTGCCCTTGTTGAACATGGCCAGCACCCTTTCGGCATCATGGAAGGGCAAGGAAACAAAGGCGAAGGTTTCCATGATCTGGATGTCCCAGATTTTCTTGGGCGGGATGTTGCACTTGTCGCCAAGGAAGGTCAGCAGACGCTTGGGCGTCAGACCATCCTTGCGGCCCTGGGTCACGAAGAGGCGGGACTTGCCCGTCTTGTCCACCACGAAGGCGTCTCCGATCTCCTTGTAGTTGGAGGCGTCAAGCTCCTCCTGGAACATGTACTGCAACAGGGCGGCCAGGGTTTCGCGGGGCTTGCTCTGGTCGAGGAGTTCCTGGGCCATGCCCATGAATTCAAGCTCCGGCTCCGTGGTCATGATTTCCTGCAGTTCCGCACGGATGCGTCCCTTCTTCATGTCGATGACATCGGAGACCTTGGGCAGCCTGGCCTTGCGGATGTCTGTGCGGGCATGCTTGCTGATGAACTGCAGACGGCGGTACTCGGACGGCGTGATGAAGGTGATGGCAATGCCCTGCTTGCCGGCCCGGCCGGTGCGGCCGACGCGGTGCACGTAGGCTTCCGGGTCATGAGGCAGATCGAAATTGATGACGTGGGTCAGGTCGTGGACGTCAATGCCGCGCGCGGCCACGTCGGTGGCGACCAGGATCGTGACCAGCTTCTTCTTGAACTTGATCAGGATCTTCTCGCGCAGGCTCTGGGACATGTCGCCGTGCAGGGTGTCCGCGTCGTAACCGCGTTCCATGAGGCGCTGGGATACGGCGTCGGCGTCGACCTTGGTGCGGGTGAAGACAAGTCCGTAGAATTCCGACTCCATGTCGATGATCCGGCACAGGGCCTCGAATTTGTCGCTCATGGCGACCTCGAAGTAGATCTGGTCGGTCTGGGGGGCGGTCAGCTGGTTGGATTCGGCCCTAATGACCTGATAATCGCCCATGTATTTCTTGGCGATGCGCAGGATTTCAGGCGGCATGGTCGCGGAGAAGAGCATGGTGCGTTTTTCGGAGCCCGTCTGTTCCATGATCTCCAGCACGTCGTCCAGAAAGCCCATGTTCAGCATCTCGTCGGCCTCGTCGAGGATCAGGAAACGGATGCCCGAAAGATTGAGGCTGCCCCGGCGCAGGTGGTCGAGCACGCGGCCCGGTGTCCCGACAACCACGGACACGCCCTTCTTGAGGCTTCTGAGCTGGATATCCATGGACTGGCCGCCATAGATGGGGGCGACGTTGATGGTCCGGCCGCCGCGCAGGGAGTTGATCTCCTCGGCCACCTGGATGGCCAGTTCGCGGGTCGGGGCGAGAACGAGGGCCTGCACCGTGCGGATGTCAGGGTCGAGCATTTCGAGCAGCGGCAAGCCAAAGGCCGCAGTCTTGCCAGTGCCGGTCTGGGCCTGGGCGACGATGTCGTTCTCCCCGGTCAATACGGCCGGGATGGTCTTGATCTGGATGGGGGTTGGCTCTTCGAAACCCTTACGGGACAGAGCCTGGATGGTCAGTTCGGATAAGCCTAAATCAGAAAATGTAGTCATATTAATACCTTGCGGGCATGAGCCTCGCGGTCAAAAGAAAACCCGGCTCTGGAACCGGGCCCTTACCGTGAGGCCGACTGTCCAAGGCGGGAAACAAGCATTTCGAAAACGTGTGGAACCGGATCGAAGAGCGAACATGCTCAAGAAAGGTCGTGCGGAAAAGGAGGAATCCCCTCAAGAAATGCTCGGGGTATATATATTTTACTTTTGGGCTTGGCAAGAGATAATTTTTAAAATCGAAAAGAAATGAAAGGGGGCGAGTTCAGGCTCCCCCCCAGGCTTCGGGCTTAGCGCCGCATGGCGATCCCGGCCAGACTTTCCAATTCCTCGGAGAGTCCCAGGGCCTGAGTCATGGTTTCCCCGCGACAGACAAGTCCGTGGTTGTCCATGAATACGGCCTCGAAATCCCTGCTGGCCACGCCCACTGCTTGCCCCAGTTCCGGGGTGCCAGGCCGGTGGGCGGGCACGCGGGTCAGCTTGTCGGCGAAGACCCGGCCTTCGAAGAGGGGCAGGTCAAGAAGAGGACCTTCCCCGCGCAGGGACAGGGCCAGAAGTTTCGGCGGATGGGTGTGCACGATGGCCCGGGCCAGGGGCTGGTTGCGGTACACCTCAAGATGTACGGCAAGCTCCGAGGAGGCCCGCACCGATGTCAGGGGCGTTCCCGTGGCCAGATCTACCACGGCCAGATCCCGGGGCCCAAGGTGTCCCTTGGCACTGCCCGTGGCCGTGATCACAACGCGCTCCCCTTGTCGCATGCTCACGTTGCCGTTGAATCCGGCGAAGAGTCCACGCAGCCAGCCGTCGCGGGCGGCCGAGAGAATGGCCTGGCCCGTATCGGGATTGACCAGGGATGAGAATTCGGCTGTGCCCTGGAGCGTGGCGTTGTCGGGCTTTATGTCGATGACGGGAGTTCCGTCGATGACCTCAAGGGGGTGCACCTTCAAGCGCAGACCCTCGCGGCCGAGGATGCGAACCGCATGCAGGCCGATGGGTGTGGGGCGGTCGGGGGAACGGGTCGAGAAGATGCCGCGCATGGGCAATTTGCGGTTCCCCTGAGGGTGGCAGCGCAGCACGGCCTGATCGCCCTTGTGCATCCAGGTCAGGACCAGGATGGCGTCTCCGACCTGAAGGTCCGTGGCTGCGGGCTCGAAGTCCGGGGCCAGCTCGATCCAGACCGGGGGCATGGAGGTATCGCCGTATTTCGGGCACTGGTCACGGCTGACGAGATGGGAGCGGACGGTGCCGATGACGCGAGGGTTCATGAGTAATATCCTTGCTGCGGTTTTGGGGCCTCGAACATCATGCTTACCGCCCGTCATTTTGGCCGTCAAATGCAAGGCGTCCTCGATCCACCCTCGCTCATCCTCCGTGGCTTTTCGGTGTAAATCACATGACGGTTTCCAAGTGAAATTTGGGGCGATGCTTGTATTGAAATTGTGAAAAGGGTAGCACTTGATACGTTTTCAACCACAACCTCGGAGCGCGCATGAACCGCTTCTCCACCAGCCTTCTGGGTGAAGCCAAGACTCTGCTTCTGGCCACGGACGGCTCCATTTTCAGTGACGGAGCGCTGCAGGAGGCCATCTTTTTCGGGCAGGCCTGCGGTGCCCGGCTGATTGTTCTGCATGTGGTCAAAATCGATGTCGAATCCCTCAAATCCGCCAACGCCAGGGTCACCCGCGCTCAGCAGGAGATCGCTCCGTACATGGAGGACATCCGCAAGATGGCCAGGGACAGCGGGGTGGAGTGCGAGACCGTGGTGGTCGGTTCCTCGGTGCCCGAGCACGCCATCGTCGAGCAGGCCAGGATGCGCGAGGCCGATGTCATCATCATGGGCCGTCATGGCCGGGCCGGACGGCTGTATCTGATGGTGGGCAGCATGACTTCGAAGGTCATCGGGCTCGGTTTTCCCATGGTGCTCATGCTCCCCAAGGATTTCACGATGACCGGGTCCCATGTGCTGGTGGCCGTGGACGATTCGCCCAACAGTCGTCTGGCCGTCGAGGAGGCCCTGAGTCTGGGGCTCTGCTGCGTGACCCTGGAGAGGCTGACCTTCGTGGCGGTCGCGCGGCGGGAGAGCGGTCTGCCCGAGGCCGAAAAAATGGTCGAGGACATCTGTGCCCGAGGCCGGGAAAAGTGGCCGCGGATTCACTTTGAGGCCGTGGCCGGGGTTGGGCATGCATCGAACGTCATCGTGCGCGCCGCCGAGGAACGCAACGTGGACATGATCATGATCGGCGGCATGGTTTCGGGGCCGCTGCCCAAAATGTTCGGCGGCCGGGTGACCAAGGAAGTCTGCGGGTGGGCGCACTGCGCGGTGCTGGTGGTCACCGCCTAGGAGCCCGTCCAAAATCCGTTCTGGACTGCGTTGCTCCCCGATTCTGAAGGGCTCATGTAGGTAAGCTACACATCGCCCTTCAGAATCGGCTCGCGCCTTGCCAGAACGAATTTTGAACGGACTCCGGCTTCAATAGGAAAATTTGACTGAGCGGCAGGTGCGGGCCCTCGATTTTTTTTGTTCCTCCCATCTCACCATTTTGGAACAGCCTGGGCGTTGTAATTTTTGAACATCGAATCATCTGACAAGGAATGGTCTCATGTCGGTCAGGCTTTTGCGATTCTTTCCCTTTCTCGCTTGGTTTCCGTTCAGCGCGCTGGTCGTGCGGGCCGATCTGATGGCCGGGATCACCGGCGCGCTGGTGCTTGTCCCCAAGGCCATGGCCTATGCCCAGCTCTCGGGCCTGCCGCTGTATTTCGGCCTGTACACGGCCTTTGTGCCGGCCATCATAGGGGCCCTGTGGGGATCGTCCAGGCAGCTGGCCACGGGGCCGGTGGCCATCGTTTCGCTCATGACCGCCGCTGCCGTGACTCCGCTTGCGGTCTCGAACACGCCTGAATACATCGGTTTCGCCCTGCTTCTGACCCTGCTGGTGGGTCTCGTGCAATTTCTTTTGGGTGTGATCAAACTCGGCACCATCGTCAATTTCGTGTCCCATCCGGTCATCCTCGGGTTCATGAACGCGGCCGCCATCATCATCGGCCTGTCCCAGCTGGACCTGCTGCTGGGCATCCCCAAGGGCCGCAGCGACTTTTTTCTGGGGGATGTCTGGGAAATGCTCCGGCTGCTCCCGCAGACCCATTTGCCGACTCTGGGGATGACCTTCTTCGGGCTGGCCCTCATTCTCGTCATCAAGAGGATTCCGCCCCTGTCCAAGGCCAGCGTTCTCGTCGCGGTGGTCATCACCATAGTGGTCAGCGCCGCCATCGGCTACGACCAGCGCGGTACCGCCGTGCTCGACGACCTGGCAACCCCTCGGGCCCGGGATCTCGTGATCCAGTATGAAGAAAATCTGCGACGGATGGAACATCTGGGCGGCGAGGTGGCCGAGCTTTCCGCGCGGCAGCGGCGGGCGGAAAAGGACGGCTCAGTGTGGATGGCCGCAGGACTGCGGCACCAGACCGAGCTCGCGCGGCTGGACATGCACTCCCTGGAGCGGCGGCACAACGAGCTTCTGCGCGGCGTGCGGCAACTGCGCTTCGTGCGCCCTGAAGGCGAGGAGACTGGCCGTCTCTACCTGCTTGGCGACTCTCCGGAGGGCATGCAGACCGATGACCGCGCCTGGCACATCAAGAGCGTCGATCATGGAGTCATGAAGCTGGTCGGCGGCGGGGATGTCGTCGGGCCGGTCCCGGCGGGGCTGCCGGCCCTGACCATCCCGACGCTGAGCCTCGATGCCGTGATGCAATTGCTGCCCTCGGCCCTGATCATCGCCCTGGTCGCCTTCATGGAGTCCATCTCCATGGCCAAGGCCCTGGCCAGCAAGGCGCGGCAGCATGTCGATCCCAATCAGGAACTCATAGGTCAGGGGCTGGCCAATATCGGCGGGTCTTTTTTTCAGGCCTATCCGGCCTGCGGATCCTTCACCGGCTCGGCCATCAACATGCAGGCCGGGGCAAAAACAGGGCTGGCCATGGTCTTCAACGGCGTCTTCGTGGCCGTGACCCTGCTGTTCTTTACGCCCCTGCTCCACCACTTGCCCAAGGCCGTGCTGGCCGTAATTATTGTCATGGCAGTCACCAGCCTGATCACGCCCCACGCCTTCATGCACACGTGGAAGGCCAACAGGGGAGACGGCGTCGTCGCCCTGGTGACCTTCGCCGTGACGCTGCTCGCAGCGCCGCATCTGGACAAGGGCATCATGACCGGGGCGGCCCTGTCCATCGGCCTCTACCTCTATCGCACCATGGCCCCGCGTGTGGCGGTGCTCGGGCGCTATGCCGACGGAACCCTGCGGGACGTGAGCGTACACAAGGCCCTGGCGACCTCGACCCTGGTCACGGTCATGCGCTTCGACGGCTCGCTGTATTTCGCCAATGTGACGTATTTCGAGGACATGGTGCTGGGGGCTGTGGCCGAACACAAGGACGCGAAATTTCTGCTGGTGGTCGGGGATGCCATCAATTCCATGGATTCATCGGGCGAGGAGATGCTGCAGAATCTGGTGGGGCAGCTGCGCGAGACCGGCGTGCAGATCGTCTTTTCGGGGCTCAAGAAGCAGGTGCTCGACGTGATGCGGGCCACCGGACTTTATGAGCGCATCGGCGACGAAAACATCTTTGCCACGGAGTGTCAGGCCCTCAAGGCCATCTTCGCCCGGCTGGGCCAGGAAGTGGAGGACGACGCGCTTTTCGCCCACGTCAAGGTCATGGTCTGCTGACGGGCGCTTGAAAATTCCGGCCATGAAATGAAAGCGGGGCGTGTTCGGCAAACGCGCCCCGTTTTCTATTCCAGTTCCACGAAATCCTCGATGATGAGCTTGAGTCCGAATCCGGGGAAGTTGATCTTGTATTTGTTCGGCTCCACGCGTTGGACGACCTTGCCGCGGCCGAAGATCTTGTGCCGGCAGTAGGTGCCCTGCACCGGGGTCTGGGTGCTGGATGCGGGTCTTGGCGTCGGGGCCGCGAAATCCTCGCCCGGGCCGGGGCGGGAGCTCTGGGAAGACGTGCCTTCCGGTGCGCGGCGCGGCGTGGGCAGGGTCTGGAGGCCAACGCCTCCCGTGAACTGTTCGCGATACCGGGACAGCAGGTGAGAGGGAATATCCTGTAGAAAGGGGCTGACCCGAGCCGGAGTGGTGGCTGCAAGCTCCCGGCTGTAGAGGGTTTCGGGGGAAAAGAGGGTCAGGCTGTCGCGGGCGCGGGTGCAGGCCACGTACAGGAGGCGGCGCTCCTCCTCGAAGTCGTCGTTGTCGTTCATGGCGTGGCGCGAAGGGAAGCGGTCCTCGACCAGGTCGATGACCAGCACCGCGTCCCATTCCAGCCCCTTGGCCGAATGGACCGTGGACAGGGTCACGGCCTGGCCCCGGTCTTCCTCCGCGTCGGGGCTGTCAAGGCTCAGGTCGCCCAGGAAAGATGGGATGTCGTCGTAACTCAAGGAGATCTGGGTCAGCTCTTCGAGCCCTGCCTCGCGGCGCGGGTAGTCGTCGGGGAATTTTTCGCGCAGGACCGGCTGATAGTATTCGAGCACGAAGGTGATGGCCGTGGAAGGTCGCATGACCTGGGTGCGCAGGGTGTCGAGCACGCGCAGCAGATCGTCGAGGGCCGGGCGTTTGGCGCGCTGGGCCTTGATGAAGGCCTGATCGTTTATCATGGCCGCGTGATGGATTTTTTGCGCGCTCTTGGGGCCGATGCCGGGCACATTGCCGAGGATGCGTTGCCAGGCAGGAAGATCCGAGGTGTTCTGGCTGAGTCTCAGGCAGGCCAGGACGTCCTTGATGTGCGCGGCATCGGAGAATTTTATCCCTCCGTATTTGCGAAACCCGAGTCCGATCTTGTTCAGCTCAACTTCCACATGGTACGATTGATACCCCGCCCGGAAGAGAATGGCGATCTGGTCGAGGGGGTAGGTGCGCGCGAGTTCCGTCACCTTGGCCGTGACCAGGCGGGCCTGGCTGCGGTCCGAAAAGGGCAGGACGTGTTCGGGCAGGCGGGAGTCGGTGCGTTCGGAGAAGAGGCGTTTGGCGAACTTGTCGCGAAAGCCGTCCAGGATGGCGTTGGTCAGTTCCAGGATGGGCTGGGTGGAGCGGTAGTTCTGCTCCAGCTTGATGACGCGGGTGCCCTGGAATATCTTGGGAAAATCCAGGATGTTGCGCACGTTGGCGCCGCGAAAGGCATAGATTGACTGCGCGTCGTCGCCCACGGCCATGACGTTGGGGCTGGTGTCGCCGGGCTTGGTCAAAAGGCGCACCAGCCGCGCCTGCACGAGGTTGGTGTCCTGGTATTCGTCGACCATGATGTGGGAGATGGACGAGGTCACCGCGTCGCGGACGTGCGGGTGCTCGGTCAGCAGACGCTCCAGCAGAAAGAGCAGGTCGTCGTAGTCCAGCAGGCCGCATTCGCGCTTGATGCGCTCGTACTCTTCGAGGAGGCGGGTCAGGTCGTCCTCGTAGGCGCCGAGATGATAGGCTTCCTGGCGCAGCACCTGTTCGAGGGTCAGTTCCTTGTTGCGGCTCTTGCTGTACAGTCCGAGCACGGTGGCCCGCTTGGGAAATTTGCGGTCGCCCTTGCCGATCTTCAGGCGATCCTTGGCCTGGCTCAGTATCTCTTCCCCGTCGGAACGGTCCATGACCGTGGCCCCGCGCTCGAAGCCGAGCAGTCCTGCGTGCTGCTTGAGCAATGAGTAGGCGAAGCCGTGGAAGGTGCCGCCGCGCACGTTTCCGAGTCCCTGGTGGCCAAGGAGCCCTTCCGCGCGGTGCAGCATCTCCGAGGAGGCCTTGCGGGTGAAGGTCAGGAGCAGGATTTCGGCCGGGGACACGCCGGACTCGACCAGCCGGGCCAGGCGGTAGACAATGGTGCGGGTCTTGCCCGAGCCGGCTCCGGCGATGACCAGAATCGGTCCGTCAAGGGTGGTCGCGGCTTCGTATTGGGCGGGATTCAAGTCGTTTTGATAGTCGATGCGCATGATTGTTTCAGGCCCCACGGGTGGCGGCGGGAATGTCGAAGTGGTCCAGAATCGTCTGGCCGACCTCTGTCGGTGTGCGGGCCGAGGAGCCCATGGAATCGTAAAAAAACACGTCGTCAGCCGTATGCATGCCCTGGCGGCCGAAATGGCCGAACATGCCGGTGCGGCCGAATTTGCCCTTCAGGTCGAATCCGGGCTCCGGGACCAGCACCAGATCAGGGGCGAGATGCGCCTTTGAGCCATGATGGATGTCCCGGCCAAGGTGCACGTGACGGATGATCTTGCGGCCGTTGTGAGTCAGGCCGGACAGGGCGCGGATGAGGTCCTGGCCGAGCTGGTCCGCCTCGGCGGCGGAGAGGGTGCCGCGCGCGAAACGCTCCTTGGTGTGCAGGTAGATGCGCCCCGGGTCAAGGGCAAAGGCCCGCGTGGCCGGGCCCATGGCCTGCGTGTCCCATTCGCTGGCGGGCCGGCGGGAAAGGTGCAAGAGCCCCTGGTCGCGTAGCCACACGTTGAGATCCACCTCCTGGGTGAGGGTCGTGAAGCCGTGGTCGGCCATGATCAGCAGGCGCTTGGGGCCGGGCAGGTCATGATAGCGCTCGAAGAATTTTCCGATGAGGCGGTCCCAGGCGGCCATGAAGCGCAAGGCCTCGGAGCGCCACGGATGGTAGGGCTCGACCAGCGCGGGAAAGAGAAAATGGCCGAGGCGATCGGTCTCCGTGAGCACGAAGAAGAAGAGATCCCAGGCCAGATCCGGCCACATCAGATCCAGGGCGCGCTCCCGGCAGGCCAGGCTGCGGTGCAGGTCTTCGAGCAGAAAGCCCGGGTCCGTGGACCCGCGCACGGTGTCGGCCTCGATGGTGTATTCGTGGTCGGCCAGGATGCCCGCCAGGGCCGGGGGATGCACGGACGTGCGCAGGTCCTGGGCGGGGAATCCGGCCACGAGCATGGCCCGCATGGGGCGGACGGGAGCCAGGTTGGGCATGTTGAGGGCCTTGGCGAAAAGCCCTTTGTCCGCCAGTCGCTCGAAGATCGTGGCCCCGTGGACATGGGTGAAGTCCGTGAACTGAAGCTCATAGCTTTGCGGGTCCATGCGCGTGAATCCGAAGACTCCGTGTTCACCTGGGTTTGCGGCGGTGAAGAGGCTTGTCCAGTTCACGGGCGAGAGTTCGGGCAGTTCGGCCCGGATGGCCCGGCACCAGGGAGAGCCCGCGATGGTGGCGAGGCTCGGGAGCAGGCCTTGGGCGCAGAGATTTTGGGCCAGTGACCACGGGAGGCCGTCCAGGCCGAGAAAAACCAGTCGGGGAGCGTGCATGGGGGCGGTGTAGCAGGGGCGAGGGCGGTTGGCCAGAGGACGGGGCGGGGCGTTTTGAGGCGAAAACACATCTTCCGGACCGAAAATGCACTCTTCCCCCTTGCGCGAATGGATGCAAACATTAGATTGCAAACTGCTACCGATAAACCGGCCGGATCGGTTTCGCCGTGGCGAGTCGCGGCACCGAGGCCTCAAACAATGGAGTTCACGATGAAAAGAGATAACGTAGTGACAATGAAGGCGAATCCTCTGACCCTGCTCGGCCCGGAGATCACTCCCGGCATGGACGCTCCCGATTTCACCGTGGTCAACAATGATCTTGGTCCGGTGTCCCTTTCCGATTTCAAGGGCAAGGTAGTGGTGATTTCCGCCGTGCCGTCATTAGATACTCCGGTCTGCGACATGGAAACTCGGCGCTTCAATCAGGAAGCCCAGAATCTTGGCGACAAGGTCAAGATCCTGACCGTGAGCATGGATCTGCCTTTTGCCCAGAAACGCTGGTGCGGCAACGCGGGCGTCGAGAATGTGCAGACCGTTTCCGACTATCAGACCGCGTCCTTTGGCCAGGCGTACGGCGTGCTCATCGACGGACTGCGTCTGCTGGCCCGGGCGATCTTCGTGGTCGATGCAGGCGGCAAGGTGGCCTACGTGCAGGTCGTGCCCGAACTGACGAACGAACCCGACTATGCGGCGGTGCTTGAAGCGGTCAAGAAGCTGATTTAATTTCAAACAGTCCTCAAGGAGAGTTCCCGATGATTAGTGCCAATATGGAAAAAGCGCTCAACGATCAGATCAACGCGGAAATGTTTTCCGCCTATCTCTACCTGGCCATGGTGGCCTACTTCAAGGACAGGAATCTGGGCGGCTTCGCCAACTGGATGACGGTTCAGAATCAGGAGGAGACCTTCCACGCCATGAAGTTCTTCAACTATCTGAGCGAGCGTGGCGGCCGGGTCACCCTGGAGGCCATCGAGAAGCCCCAGTTCGAGTGGGAGAGCCCCCTGGCGGCCATGGAAGCCGCACGCCAGCACGAGGCCTACATCACGGGCCGCATCAACGACCTGATGAACCTGGCCATCGAGGAAAAGGACCATGCCACGGCCAGCTTTCTGGGCTGGTTCGTGGAAGAGCAGGTCGAGGAAGAGGACAGCGTGAACGAGGTCGTGCAGAAGCTGCGCCTTCTTGGAACCGACGGCGGAGGGCTGTTCATGATGGACAGGGATATGGCCACGCGGGTGTTTACTCCCCCGGTGGCTTGAGGTTCGGGGCAGGCGGATCGTCCTGCCCCTTTTCTTTTGCAGATTCGCCGAAGCCTGGCGCGGCGCGGATTGAAATAAATTGACAATCCGCACGGCAGGGCAATACATCGACGGCGAAGGTTACTTGAATATGCCGAAAACCAAGGCAGGTTGGATGTTCCAACTGCCTTTTTTTATGTGGATTCATGGAAAAAATCTGGGTCAAGATCGCTCGTCTGAGCCGCTACACCTACCTGCGCGTCGTGCGCATCAAGGCCCCTGCCGAGTCCATCGCTCTGGGGATGGCCTTGGGCGTGTTCGCCGGCGCATTGCCTTTTCTGTCCTTGCAGATGGCCATAGCCGTGGCCCTGGCCTTTGTCCTGCGAGGCAATGTCATCGCCGCGGCTCTTGGCACCTGGTGGAGCAACCCCTTCAACTGGGCCCTGATTTTTCCCCTGCTGTACATGCTGGGCAAGGTCTTCGTTCCGGTGGAAGTTGCACATCTGAGCATCCACGAGTTCGTGAACCTTCCGCTCCTGGAGCTTTTGCAGCGTAGCTGGAAGTGGCTGCTCATCACCACTCTGGGCGGATTCATCGCCGGCATTCCGCTGGCCATTGTCACGTACTTCATCACGCTTCGCGCCGTGCTCATCTATCATGACCGTCGTGCCAAGCGACGGCTCGAACGACAGCGCCGGATGCCACGCCGTGGATAGGTCATCCTTTTTCGCCCCCAAGCGTTCCCTTGGGCAGAATTTTCTGTCCGATCCCAACATCTGCAGGCGCATTGTCGCCAGCCTTGAGCTTGCGCCCGGAGATCCGGTGCTTGAGATCGGCCCGGGCAGAGGCGCCTTGACCCGCATCCTGGCCGGGCACGACGGCCCGGTCATGGCTCTTGAAAAGGACACGGAACTGGTGAACTGGATCAAGTCGGAATTCCCCACCGTGGGCGTGGTGCATGCCGACGGGCTGGATTTCTGCTGGGAAGCAACGCGGCGCCTGCCCGGCCTGTCCCTGATCGGAAACTTGCCCTACAATGTGGCCTCGCCCATGATATGGGAGATGGTCAGCCGGTGCCGATCTTTCAGGAGCATGCTTTTCATGGTTCAAAAGGAGGTGGCCCTGCGGCTTACGGCCAGGGAAGGGAGCCGGACCTACGGGGCGCTCTCGGCATGGGTCGGAAATTTCGTGCGTGGCGAATATGTGTTCACGGTTCCGCCCCATGTTTTTCGTCCGCAGCCCAAGGTCGACTCGGCCATTGTACGTTTTCTGCCCCGGCCCGATCCGGCCTGGGATGACGCCGCCGCCCTGTCCTGGACAGTGAAGATCCTGTTTCAGCAGCGTCGCAAGCAGCTGGGTACCATTCTCAAGGCCCACTGGTCCGGGGCGGTCGAGGCATGGTGCGCGGAACTGGGCGTTGACAGGCGAATTCGTCCCGAGGAATTGAGCCCAGAAGCGTTGCGCTCCCTGTCCCGGGTTCTTGCCCCCCAAAAAAAGGAGGGCTAGATGCCCAAAACGCCCGTCTGGGAAGGGTTTGCCGGAGTTTTTTTGAAAATAAGCTTGACTTTGCAAGTGAAATTCTGTTTGCCTGCCGACTGAGCGTTTGCGCCGGAAAGGGCGGTGGGCTAAGTGCTGAAGCCCTATGGACATGTTTCTTTCCTTCCAGTAGGAAGTGTCGCAGCCGTGTCCGGAAAATTTCAAGATCAGGCTGAATGTGCCAAGTGTTGACGGTTGTGAGCCCATGAGACTTCTGGAGAGTTTCACGCACCCGTTGGTAATTTACTGCAAAGGAGGAAGACTGATGACGAAAGCTGAATTGGTTGCAAAGATGGCGGAGAAGGCTGGATTGACCAAAGCGAATGCCGAGCGCGCGCTGACCGAATTTCTGAAGGCCGTCCAGGAAACCCTGGTGACCGAAAAGAAGATGACCCTCACCGGCTTTGGAACGTTCGTGGTTGAAGAGCGTCAGGCTCGCACCGGACGTAACCCCCGCACCGGCGAAGAACTGAAGATTCCTGCTTGCAAGGTTGTCAAGTTCCGGCCCGGCAAGGAACTCAAAGACGCAATCAAGTAATTACCGCGAGGGGGACCTATGCTGCATGGGGAAACTGTTCAAAGCCCACTGCCTCAGGATTTGCCCTGGTGGCAGCCTGATCATGCCATTTTTTTCGGAGTGCTCTACGCTGTGCTTTTCATCATAGGCAGCGGAGTCGGCGTGGTTATCCTGAAGTCTCTGGCCGAGACCGTTAAGGAAAAGATTTCCTAGCCTGATTTTCATGATGCTTTGAAAAGGGGTTGCATGAGCGCCCCTTTTTTTTTGTTCCTTTTTTTCTTGCCATGCCTTGAAGGTTTGCATAAAAGACGAAGTTTCCTGATCGCCGACAGGTGGCAGGACCAGATCGAGAACGGGAGGTGATCCGTTTGCCAGGTGTATACATGGGTGACAGCGATACTTTTGACTACTCCCTGCGTAAGTTCAAGAAGCAGGTAGAGAAGGCCGGAATCCTTTCCGAGTTGAAAAAGCGTCAGCATTTCGAAAAACCCAGCATCCAGAAGAAGAAGAAGGAAGCTGCGGCCAAGAAAAGACTGCTGAAGAAGATCCGTAAAATGCAGGTGATGTAATGAGTCTTTCTGAACGCCTTGAAAAGGACTATTTGACCGCTTTCAAGGCCAAAAAGACTGACGAGGTGGCTGTCTTGAGAATGCTCAAGGCAGCCGTCAAAAACAAGCAGGTCGATCTCCGTCGTGAGTTGACCGATAGCGAGATCCTGGATGTCGTGGCCAAGCAGGTCAAGCAACGCCAGGAATCCATTGACCAGTTCCGGGCCGCGGGCCGGATCGATCTTGCTGAAATCGAGGAGCGCGAGCACCTCATTTTGCGCGCCTACCTCCCCACGGCCCTTTCTCCCCAAGAGTTGGAAGAGGCTGTGGCCATGACCATCCAAACCCTCGGTGCTTCCGGTATGAAAGACATGGGCAAGGTCATGAACGCCATTTTGGGCGAACATGCCGGCCGTGTCGACGGAAAGGAACTCAGCGCGCTGGTGCGCGCCAAGCTTTCGTCGTAATCCTATGGATTCAAGAACATTGCAGCTGCTGGAATACCCAAAGGTCCTGCAGCATCTTTCGCACTTCGCGGTCAGTGAGGCGGGCAGGGATGCCTGCCTTTCGCTTTTGCCCGAAACCGATCCCTTGCGCATCGCCGAACGTTCGGCCCTGGTGCGGGAGGCCATCCATTTTTGCGCCTGCAAGGATGTGCGCCTGTCAGCCTTTCCCGACGTGGCCGGTGTTTTCGCGTATCTGAAGAACCCCCTGGCCTTTCTCGACGTGGATGGACTGATCGGACTCTGGGAGATGCTGAAGGTGGCCGCGTCCCTTGTGGAGCGTCTCGGCGCCGCCAATGCGGATCGCTATCCCGGCCTGGCTGCCCTGGCTGCGGGGTTGACTCTGCCTCCAAAGACCTGGTCCGGCCTGTCGCGCTGCCTCGCCCCTGACGGGACGATTCGGGACGAAGCATCGCCCGAACTCTATTCCGTGCGCCAGGAAATCCGCCGCGTGCACCAGATGTGTACGCGCAAGGTGCAGGATTTCTTTCAGAACAAGGATCTGCAGTTCATCCTGCAGGATGAATTTTTGACCATCTCCTCGGATCGCTATGTCCTGGCCCTCAAGAACAATTTCAAGGGGCGCCTGAAGGGCATCGTGCATGACTATTCCCAGACCGGAGAGACCTGTTATTTCGAGCCGCTCTTTCTGGTCGAACTCAACAATGACCTGCAGGAATACAAGCAGGAGGAGCGCGCCGAAGAGCAGAAGGTTCTGCGATTTTTAAGCGAACTTGTCCGCACGGAGCAGGCAGCCATCGAGCGTACTTTCGACGAGCTCATACGCTTTGACCAGTTGTTGGCCATTTGCCATTTTGCCCGCCACACCGATGGCCATGTCGTGGATATCGCCCCCGACGCGCCGCTGGCTCTGGCCCAGGCACGGCACCCGCTCCTGGTCTTCGGACAGGATAATGTCGTGCCCGTGGATCTTGAGTTGCAAGAGGGCCAGCGCGTGCTCATCATCACCGGCGGCAACGCAGGCGGCAAGACGGTGTGCCTGAAGACCCTCGGGTTGCTTGGCCTCATGGCCCATGCCGGGCTGCCCGTCACCGCCGCCGAGGGCAGCACCTTGCCGCTGTGGAACAATTTTGTCGTCTCCATGGGCGATGAGCAGTCCATTGAGCAGAGTCTGTCCACGTTCACGGCCCAGATCCGTCATTTCAGCGAGGTCTGGCCGAGAATCGACGAGCGCACTCTGGTCATTCTGGATGAATTCGGGGTCGGCACCGATCCAAGTCAGGGCGCGGCCCTGGCTCAGGCCGTGGTTGACGGACTGCTTGATCGCGGCGCCTGGGTCGGCGCGGCTACACATTTTCCCGCGCTGAAGGCCTACGGGCTTTCCAAGGACGGGGTTCGCGCTGCCTCGGTCATTTTTTCTCCGGATACCAGAAAGCCGCTCTTCAAGCTTGGCTACGATCAGGTTGGCGCCAGCCGCGCCCTCGATGTGGCCCGGGAGCAGGGGCTGCCCGAGTCCATTTTGGCGCGGGCCCAGGATTACCTGTATCTGGATGCTGGCGATGCCGAAGAGATTTTCGAGCGCCTCAATCGTTTAGCGGCGGCCAAGGAAGAGGAACTGGACAAGGCCCGGGCCCGTACCCGGGAGCTTGAGCTCAAGTTTGCCCGCAAGATGGAGAAGCTCGATCAGGAAAGAAGCCGCATGCAAAAGGAACTGCGCGAGGCTTCTCAGGAGATCATGCGCCAGTGGCGTGAAGGCCGTCTCGGCCGCAAGGAAGCCTTGAAAGAAGTCGCTCGGCTGCGCGACAGCGTGGCTCAAACGCCCCAAACTGACGAGACTGCCGATAAACTTTCCATCCAGGCCATTGCCCAAGGGCAGGTCCTGCTTTATCTGCCCTGGAACAAAACGGGTCTGGTGCGGGAAATCGACGGAAAGAAAGAGCGTGTTCGCCTTGATGTCGGCGGTGTTTCGCTTTGGGTGGGGCTGTCCGATGTGCGGATTTCGGCCAAGGACAATTCCGATGGCGGAAAGGTCGTGCTCAGAAGCGCGCCCGCCCCGGTGACTCCTCTGCGCCTAGACCTGCGGGGAATGAGAACCGACGAGGCCGAATCGGAGCTGTCCCGTTTTCTGGACAAGGCCCTGCTCGCCGGACGGACGGAAGTCGAAATCATACACGGTATGGGCACGGGCGCCATGCGCCGGGTGGTGCATGAGCACCTGAAACGATCCAGGGCCGTTGGCGATTTTCGTCTGGGCAATGCGGATGAGGGTGGTGACGGCGTGACCAAGGTGGCCTTGGCGGATTAATTTTTTTCATCGGAGCCGGATGAGCACGTTCGATCAAGGACTGATCGCCCAGATCAAGGCCCGCCTGCGCATCGAGGACGTGATCGGAAGACACGTTGAGCTCAGGCCGTCCGGCACCAGACTGGTCGCTCCATGTCCGTTCCACCAGGAAACCAAGCCGTCCTTTTCGGTCAATCCGGAAGGGGGCTTTTATTATTGTTTCGGATGCCAGGCTTCCGGCGACATCATCGAATTCTACCGCGCCATCAACGGCCTTGAATTTGGCGAAGCCGTCGAGGCGCTGGCGCGAGAGGCCGGCCTTGAGGTTCGCAAGCGTCCTGAATACAGGGCGCCGGGAGAGATTTCCCGCTCCGAGTGCCTTGATATGCATGCCTTGGCGGCGGTCTTTTACAAGGAGATGCTGGGCCGCGGACCGGGAAAAACCGCGCGCGAGTATATCGCGGGGCGCGGACTGGCTCCGGAAATCGTGGACCGCTTCAGCCTGGGCTGGGCTCCGGCCGCATGGAACGAGCTGCGCGATCACCTGCGCGGACGCGGGTTTTCCGAGGTCCTCGCCGAAAAAGCGGGGCTGGTCAGCAAGTCGGCCAAGGGTTCCTATTACGACCGGTTTCGCGAGCGGCTCATTTTTCCGATCATGAACCTGTCGGCCCAGACCGTGGCCTTTGGCGGCCGCAGCCTGGTGGACGGCGACGGTCCGAAATACCTGAATTCGAGCGAGACGCCCATCTACACCAAGGGTGAGCATCTCTACGGCCTGTTTCAGGCCCGGCGTGCCATGTCCCACTCCAAGAGCGTGCTTCTGACCGAGGGGTACGTGGACGTGTTGAGCCTGCATCAGTTCGGCTTCGAAAACAGTTGCGGGGTGCTGGGCACGGCGCTCACTCCAGAACAGGTGCATCGTCTTTCAGGTTTGGTCGGCCAGGTCGATCTTGTTTTTGATGGCGACAACGCGGGCCGCAAGGCAGCCTTGCGCAGCGCGGAAATGATCCTGTCGCAGGGTCTCAAATGCAGGGTGCTGTGCCTGCCGGACGGCGAGGACGTGGACTCCGTGCTGCAGAAGAACGGCCGGGAGAGCCTGCTGGAGCTTTCCGCCCAGGCCGCGGACGGACTCGATTACTGTCTGCGGCAGCTGTCCGCCAACCAGTCTCCCAAGGAAGTGCTTAACTGGGCCATCGGTTTCATGTCGCGGCTTGGAAAGCTGGACTGGAAGTCCTTTTACCTGCCCAAATTGGCTGCGGGACTCGGACTGTCGGAAACCGAATTGCGCCGCACGCTGGATGAAAAAGGCACGGGTGTCGCCGCGTCGGCGCCGGCAGGTCTGGAGCAGTGCAAGCCTTCCCAGCTGGACAGGAATCTGTTGGCCTTTGCCGTGCGTTTTCCCGAATATCATGGGCAGCTGCACGAGCTCGGGCTTGGCGAGGCCCTGGCCACGGAACGGGGCAAAATTTTCTGGAGCAAGATTTTCGGGGTCAGCCCGCATGAAGTCCTGAGCCGCATGGATCAGGGCGAGAAGCAGTTTTATGTTCAGTGCCAGATGCGAACCGACGTCACGGTTGATGACGGCCGGAGCGAATGGGACGAAGTCCGGGATTTTTTGCGTCAGACGGGCCAGCGCCGTGAGTTGGAGAGTCTCAACTTCGGGTTGCGCAAGGCCCGTCAGAGCGGCGATTTCCAGGAAGAGCTTCGCCTTTTGGCCTTGATCCAGGCCAAGACACAGTGCTGAGAAAGGATTTTCACGTCGGCGGACGAAAGGTTTTTATCAACTTTGGGGGGAACGGATGAGCTATATCAAGGATGTTCAGCAAATTCAGGCGCTTATTGCCGAAGGAAAGAAAAAGGGATTTCTGACCTTCGATGAACTCAACAAGGCCTTGCCTTCCGAAGTAAACACTCCGGAACAGATAGAAGAAATCATTGTCATTTTCGATCAGCTGGACATTGATATCGTCGATGAGAAGCTTAGTCGCGGGATCGAGATCGCCGAGGATGACGGCGAGGAACCCAAGGAAGAGGAAAAGCTGGAGCTGGCCGAAGACGAGGACGGCGCGGATTATTCCTCGCGCAGCAACGATCCGGTGCGCATGTATCTGCGCGAGATGGGTGCCGTGGGCCTTTTGGACCGTGACGGCGAGGTCTACATCGCCAAGAAGATAGAAGCCGGCGAACTCGAAGTCATGTACGCCCTGGTCGAGGTGCCCGTGGCCGTGGAAGAGCTGGTGCGCGTGGGCGAGGACCTGAAAAAAGGCCGCATGAAGCTTAAGGATGTCGTCAAGACCATCGAGGAGGACGACCCCTCCGAAGAGGAGATGAACCAGCGCGAGCGCGTCATCAAGCTGCTCGAAGACGTGAAGAACATCTACCGCAAGAAGAAGCCCCTCTACACCCGTCTCGATGAGTGCGCGACCCTCGACAAGCGTGTTTTCGGCATCCAGAAGAAGATCATGGACTACAAGGAAGGCGTCGTGCAGTGCCTGCGCGACATCAAGCTCGAGAAGACGCTCATCGACCGCATCATCGAGACCGTGGGCGATTATGTGCGCCAGATGCACAACTGCCGCCGCGACCTTTCGGCCTACATCCTGTCGCTGGGCAAATCCCAGGACGAGATTTTCGGCATCTTCAAGCAGCTCGGCGCCCGCACCATCAATCCCGTGGCCGCCGCCGACCAGCTCGGCATGACCATGGAGGAGCTCTTCTCCTTCAAGGAAATGGTCAACGGCAAGATCGAGATCCTGGGCAAGCTGCAGGAAAACGCCATGCACGACGTGGAGCAGCTGGAAGAGATCCTGTGGCGCATCCGCAAGGGCAACACCGACGCCCTGGACGCCAAGCAGGAGCTCATCCGCGCCAATCTGCGCCTGGTCGTGTCCATAGCCAAGAAGTACACCAACCGCGGCCTGCAGTTCCTGGACCTCATCCAGGAAGGCAACATCGGCCTCATGAAGGCCGTGGACAAGTTCGAGTACCAGCGCGGCTACAAGTTCTCGACCTACGCCACGTGGTGGATCCGTCAGGCCATCACCCGCGCCATCGCGGACCAGGCCCGCACCATCCGCATCCCGGTGCACATGATCGAGACCATCAACAAGCTGGTGCGCACCTCGCGCTACCTGGTCCAGGAGCTGGGCCGCGATCCCTCCCCCGAGGAGATCGCCGAGCGGATGGATTACCCGCTGGAGAAGGTCAAGAAGGTCCTCAAGATCGCCAAGGAGCCCATTTCCCTGGAGACGCCCATCGGCGACGAAGAGGATTCGAGCCTGGGCGATTTCATCGAGGACAAAAAGGCCGTGGCCCCGGCCGACGAGGTGGTCAACACCAAGCTGGCCGAGCAGATCGCCCAAGTGCTCTCCGACCTGACCCCGCGCGAGGAGCAGGTCCTGCGCAAGCGCTTCGGCATCGGCGAGAAGAGCGACCATACCTTGGAAGAGGTCGGCAAGCTCTTCAACGTCACCCGTGAACGCATCCGCCAGATCGAGGCCAAGGCCCTGCGCAAGCTGCGCCACCCCGTGCGCAGCCAGCAGCTGCGCTCGTACTATGAGTCCTAGCCTGAACGTGATCTCAAATCCCAAGGCAACCTTCCGGGTTGCCTTCTTTTTTGGGCCGCTGCTTCAGGTGCTGGCCGTCGTCCTGGCGCTGGTGCTTTCTGCGCAGGGCGTTTCGGCCCAGACGTGGCGCGTCGGGGTTCAGGCGGTTCTGGACGGGGACACCTTGATTCTGGACGGAGGGGAGCGCCTGCGGCTGCGTGGCATCGACGCGCCGGAGATCTCGCGCGGGGACAAGCCTGGGCAGCATTACGGCAGTCAATCCCGGGACAGGCTTTTTTCCCTGGTTTCCGGCCAGATCCTTGATTTGGAAGAAAAGGAGCTCGGCAGGGACCGTCATGGACGATTGGTCGGAATCGCGCGGCTTGCGGACGGGCGGATGGTCAACCTGATCATGATTGAAGAAGGTGCGGCTTTCGTCTATCCTCACCCGTCGGACAAGGACAGGGCACTGACCGGTCGCCTGCTTGCCGCCCAGAACGCGGCCATGGAGCAGGGCAAGGGTTTTTGGCCCGCGATTCTCAGTGGCCCCGTCGCCAAGGCCGGCTATGTCGGCACGAAGAGCAGCAAGCGTTTTCATACATTGCCCTGCACGCAGGGACGCAAGGTCGGTGTCTCCAACCGGGTATATTTTTCCTCCTTGCGGGAAGCCTTCGCGGCCGGTTATGCACCGGCGCGGGAGTGCACTCCCTGGCCCGTGCAATCGGGCCGCTAGCCTACCAAAACCGGAGCGATTTGCTTGAAAGCCATTATTGTCGGAGCGGGAGAAGTCGGATTTCACATTGCCAAACGACTGGCCGCCGAAAACAAGGATGTGGTGGTCATCGACCGCAACCCTGCCGTGCTGCAGCGCATTCTCGAACACATGGACGTGCAGGTGCTTGAAGGCTCCGGCTGCAGCCCGCTTGTGCTGGGCGAGGCCGGCATCACCAAGGCCGACATGCTGCTGGCCGTGACCGACAGCGACGAGATCAATCTCATGGCCTGCACCTTCGCCAACATGCTGGCCCCGGGGCTGACCAAGCTGGCCCGCATCCGCAACGACGAGTACACGGCGTATGGACAGCAGCTGGCCAAGGGCATCGGCATCGGGATCATCATCAATCCGGAGGTCGAAGTGGTGCGCACCATCGAGCACATGCTGCGCGCCCCCGGAGCCGTCGACATCTGCGACCTTGCGGACGGGCGGATCAAGATCGTCGGAACCTGGATCACCTCGGGCAACCCGATGGTCGGGACCAGCCTCATGGACTTGCGCCGCAAGGCCGGAGACATGCAGCTCATCGTCGCGGCCATCGTGCGTGACGACAAGGTCATCGTGCCCACGGGCTCCGACGAGATCCTCGACGGGGATCTGGTCTATTTTGTCTGCGAGGACAGTCAGTTGCAGTCGGTGTTTTCCTTTCTGGGCAACCGCTCCGGCAAGAAGAGCAGCGTGCTGATCATCGGCGGCGGGAACATCGGCCTGCGTCTGGCCCGCGCCCTGGAAAAAAAGCCTGTCCACGTTAAGCTCATGGACAAGAGCCCCGAGCGCTGTTCCGTGCTGGCCGAGGAACTCGACCGGACCGTGGTTCTGGTCGGAGACGGCACGGACCAGGAAGCGCTTCTTGAAGAGAATATCGGCGCCATGGATGTGGTGGTGACCATGACCGGCAACGAGGAGAGCAACATTCTGGCCTCGCTTTTGGCCAAGAAGCTGGGCACTCCCATGGCCATCACCCGCCTGAACAAGATCGAATACATGCCGCTGGTGCGGGCCATCGGTCTTGAGCATATCGTAAGTCCCCGGCTTTCGGCGGTGAACAGCATATTCAAGCATGTGCGAAAAGGCGGGGTTCTCTCGGCCGTGGCCATCAAGGACGGAGCGGAAGCACTTGAAGCGCTGGTCGGTCCCGAGTCCGATCTGGTGGGCAGGGCGCTCAAGGACCTTACTTTCCCCAAGGGCGTGCTTGTCCTTTGCATCATGCGCGCCGACGCCGTGCTCATCCCGTCCGGGCTTGACGTTATCCAGCGCGGCGACCGACTCTTCATCCTGAGCCTGACCGAGTCCATTCCCGGAGTCGAGCGGATGTTGTCCCGGGGACAGGAGAAGGGCTGATGCGCTGGACCATCGCCCTGCACGTCACCGGTCTCATCCTGCTTTGCGTGGGCCTGTGCATGTTCCTGCCCCTGGCCTGCGGCTGGTATTATGACGATACCTCCGTGGCACCGCTTTTTCTGTCCCTGTGCGTGACGGTGCTGGCCGGGGCCTTTCTGATGTTCGCCTTCAAGCGCCCCAAACCGCTGGTCATCAACCATCGCGAGGGCATGGTCATCGTCTCCCTGGGCTGGGCCGCGTGCGCCTTTTTCGGAGCCCTGCCCTTTGCCCTGGGCGGATTTCCCTCCTTCACGGACGCCTTTTTCGAATCCGTCTCAGGCTTCACCACCACTGGTGCGTCCATACTGACCAACATCGAAGCCCTGCCCAAGGGGCTTCTTTTCTGGCGCAGCCTGACTCACTGGCTGGGCGGCATGGGCATCATCGTCCTGACCATCGCCATTTTGCCCTTTCTGGGCGTGGGCGGCATGCAGCTGTACAAGGCCGAGGTGCCGGGCCCCGTGGCCGACAAGCTCCAGCCCCGGATCAAGGATACGGCCATGAGCCTGTGGAAGGTTTATGTGCTCTTCACCGTGATCCAGGTTGTGCTCTTGATGTTTGGCGGCATGGATCTCTTCGAGAGTATCTGTCATTCCTTCGGGACCATGGCCACAGGCGGATTCTCGACGCGCAATACCTCCATCGCGGCCTACGATTCCGCCTACATCGATGGCGTGATCACGTTTTTCATGCTTGTGGCCGGAGTCAATTTCGCCCTTCATTTTCAGCTCTTTCGCGGAAGGCCGCTGGCCGTCTGGCGTGATCCGGAATTTCGCTTTTTCGTGATTCTGGTTCTTGTTCTGACCGTCGTCGTAACCGTTTCCATCCAGGGTTCAAGCTACCCCTCCTGGTTCGATGCCCTGCGCTTCGGATCGTTTCAGGTAGCCTCAATCCTCACCACCACCGGCTACGCCACTGCGGACTACGAGCTTTGGCTGCCCCTGTCGCAAGGGGTGCTGCTCCTGTGCATGTTCATCGGCGGTTGCGCCGGATCCACGGCGGGCGGGATCAAGTGCATGCGGGTCATGTTGCTCTTCAAGCATGCCTACCGCGAGCTGTTTCGACTTGTGCATCCCCGGGCCGTGCTCCCGCTCAAATTCGGCCCCAAGCTGGTCAAGGAAGAGGTGCTGACGAGCATCTGGGGATTTTTCGTTCTCTTCATCGTCCTTTTCGTACTCTCGGCGCTGGCCCTGGCCGCCATGGGAGTGGACGTGCTGACCTCTTTCGCGGCGGTTGTGGCGTGCATCGGCAATATCGGCCCGGGCCTCGGCGAAGTCGGTCCGGTTGATAACTACGCGGCGATCCCGACCCTGGGCAAATGGGTGCTGAGTTTTTGCATGCTGCTTGGGCGCCTTGAGATTTATACGGTATTGGTGTTGTTTGTGCCTGAATTCTGGCGAAAATAGACAGTCCTGGGAGAAAATCATGACCGAATGGATAGAGATGGGAAAGTTTGCCGAGCTCGATGATGTTGCACAGAAAGAAGCGAACCGTCTGGCGGAATACGCTTTGGATGTGGCCCTGGACCCGGCCTCGGTGATTCGTTTCGAGGAGACCGACAAGGGTTTCAGACTGCTTATCGACGAAGATCTGTACAAGTTTTATCAGGGACTTTGATGGATCCGGTCGTGTTGCGGGAGATGCGCGCCCGTTTTGTCGGGATGGCCGGCGAGTACGCCGAGCGTCTGGGTGATCGGCGTGAGCACATCATCCTGAAACGCGACCACTCCCTGCGTGTGCATGCCCTGGCCGCGAAGATCGTGGCCAGGGAGAGCATCGCCCCGCCCGCGCCGTACCTGGCCGCGGCGCTTGTGCATGATATCGGCAGGTTTTCGCAGTTCGAGAGGTTTGGCACCTATCGCGATGACCAGTCCGTGGACCACGGCGAGGAGGGGGCCGATTTTCTGCGCGAGGGGGATTTTCTGTCGGCTTTCGAGCCGCAGGTTCGGGATTGCATCATCCTGGCGGTGCGGCTGCACAACAAGCGCGAAGTCCCCCGGGACATGGACCCGCTGAGCAGGGCGCTGTGCAACGTCGTCCGGGATGCGGACAAGCTCGATATCGTGCCGGTGGTTTTGGCCAAGCTCGGTGCCCCCGGCCCGCAGGACCCCGTGGTCACCCTTGGGCTCATGGACGAACCGGAGGCCTGGACCGAGCTTGTCGCCGAAGCCGTGGCCGACGGCGAGAGCCCTGCGTACGGGGAGCTTCGCTACATCAACGATTTCAAGCTGCTGCTTGCCTCATGGGGACCGAAACTGGTCCATGGCGCAAGCCGGCGCATTTTCTCCGGGCGCGGCTATCTGGACAGCCTCTTCGACCTGCTCCCGAAAACCGAGCGCTTCTCGGGACTCAAGAGCTGCCTTGCCGGTCATCTTGAGCGCTGAACTGCAACCATAGCAGCTCGTCAAGGGTGCGCAGGATATCTCCGTACAGCCCCCCGTATCCGGGGAACTTTCCGAAAAGCTCCTGTTTGCGGCGTTGCAGGCCAGGTGATGCGCTGGCTTCCGGCGAGGATGGAGACGTGGCCAGGATGCGGCGCTCCTGCAACAGGTAGTCGCGGGTCTGCGCGCAAAAATCCCGGCAGAGGTGGCTGCATTTGGCTCCGTGTTCGGCCCAGTATTCCTTGGCCGGCGCGGTCGCCTCATTGTGTCTGGCCTGCCAGGCCATGGCCAGCAGGAAGTTGATGGGCGAGCCGGGCACTCCGCGCCGCCAGCCCAGAAGCCAGGGGGTGCGCCAGAAGAGCAGAAAATGATTCTGGCCGAATGATACAAGATCGGCCAGGTCGGCATGCACGCTTCGCAGCGCTTCGTCGTCCCACAGCGCCTCTTCCCGGCTCAGGTCCCAGGCCGGTACGCCGGGGGCCGGGTCGAGGCCGAGCAGGCGGCAGAGCAGGGCGTTGGCCTGGGGCGAGGTCGGCGTCTCAAGATGCGCGTAGCTGAGCACGAAGGAACCCTGACCGTAAGCGCCCCGGACGATGCACGGTTCCCGGCGCAGCCGCTCCGGACTCAGGTTTATGCCGTACAGCTCTTCCCACTGTCCCACCTCCGAAGCCGCGATGCCGGACCAATCCAGATCGGCGGACCAGAAGTCCGGGCCGGGCCCTTCGTAGCGCGCCAGCACTTCCAGTTCCGTGTCCTTGGCCTGAAATTGCGAGGGCCACCAGACCGGCAGGGCGGCCTCGTACTCTTCGCCGTTCTCGGTGACGATGCAGTTCAGGTGTCCGCTGAAATTGGGCAGCCGCTGACTGGCCGCCTTGCGCGACCAGGGGCACAGATCCAGAAAGGGTGCGCCGCGCTCCGAACCGAGCGCCAGGCCCGCGCCTCCGCAGAAACCCAGGTACTTGCCGCCGCCGCGTATGTGCTCGCGGATTTCCCTGCGGCCGTCTTCGCCCAGGGCCAGGGATTTGAGCCTGGCCCAGCCCCCCGGGACGAGCAGCGTGGCGCCTCCATGACCGCGCAATGCCCCGGCGCGGACCTGCTCGGCCTTGAGCAGGGTCACGGGGGCGTGCAGGGCTTTCAGGGCGCGGTGGAGAAGCAGGACCCACAGGTGCGATTCGTCCCACAGCAGGACCAGGGGCGGGAGGTGTCTGTGCATGTCCGACGGACTAGCAGGAAGCACGATGGCGGGCAAGTCGGGCTTGATTTTTGGGGTTCGCCCCAGTACTCATTTTTGTTTCCGTGGCGCCGGGCATTCCGGCGCTTTTTTGCCGCAAACAGCTCATTATCCGGAGTTCATCATATGGCCAACGAGACGCTTTCCAAGGGATACGAACCAGCCGACGTGGAAGAGCGGTGGCTTGAGTACTGGAAGACGCACCAGAGTTTCACCCCCGACGCGGCCAAGGCCGCGACCCACGTCAAGGACAATTACTCCATCGTCATCCCGCCGCCCAACGTCACGGGGGCCCTGCACATGGGACACGCTCTCAACCTCACCCTGCAGGACATCATGTGCCGCTACATGCGCCAGCGCGGCAAGACCGTGCTCTGGGTGCCGGGCACGGACCACGCGGGCATCGCCACTCAGAACGTGGTCGAACGCAAACTCCTGGGCGAGGGCAAGAAGCGTGAAGACCTTGGCCGCGAGGAATTCATAAACCGCGTCTGGGAATGGAAGGAAGACTACGGCGGACGCATTCTGAACCAGATCCGGCGCATGGGCGCCAGCGTGGACTGGAGCCGGGAACGCTTCACCATGGACGAGGGACTGACCAAGGCCGTGCGCGAGGTTTTCGTCTCTCTCTACGAACAGGGGCTTGTCTATCGCGGCAAGTACATCATCAACTGGTGCACCCGCTGTCACACGGCCCTGGCCGATGACGAGGTCGAGTACGCACCGGCCAAGTCGACCCTCTATCATTTGCGCTATCCCCTGGAGGACGGTTCGGGTTCCGTGACCGTGGCCACGGTGCGCCCCGAAACCATGCTCGGCGACACGGCCGTGGCCGTGCACCCCGAGGACGAACGCTATCAGTCCATGATCGGCAAGTACGTCATTCTGCCGCTGGTGGGGCGGCGCATTCCGATCATCGCCGACGCCTACGTGGATCGCGAATTTGGAACCGGCTGCCTCAAGATCACTCCGGCCCATGACATGAACGACTGGGAACTGGGCCGCAAATACGGTCTGGAGGCGATTGGCGTCATCGACGACAAGGGGTGCATGAACGACAACGCGCCCGAGGCGTATCGGGGCATGAGCGCCGTCGACTGCCGTACGCTCATCGCCCAGGATCTGCGCGCCTGCGGGGCGCTCACCGCCGAGGAGCCCTACGAGAACAAGGTCAACCAGTGCTATCGCTGCAAGACCACCATCGAGCCGTTCGTGTCCGAGCAGTGGTTCGTTTCCGTCAAGCCCCTGGCCGAAAAGGCCCGCCTTGCCGTGGAGGACGGACGTACGACCATCTGGCCCGCGCAGTGGAACAAGACCTATTTCAACTGGCTCGACAACATCCGCGACTGGTGCATCTCCCGTCAGCTGTGGTGGGGACATCGCATCCCGGTCTGGACCTGCCGGGACTGCGGCGAGATCATTGTCGCCCGCGAGGACCCGACCTCCTGCAAATGCGGAAGCACAGCCCTTTCTCAGGACGAGGACGTGCTAGACACGTGGTTTTCCTCCGCCCTGTGGCCGTTCTCGACCATGGGCTGGCCGGAGCAAACCAACGAGCTCAAAGCCTTCTACCCGACCTCGCTCCTGGTCACGGGTTTTGACATCCTCTTCTTCTGGGTGGCCCGCATGATGATGATGGGCCTGCAGTTCATGGATGAAGTGCCCTTCAAGGACGTCTACATCCACGCCCTGGTCCGCGACGAGCACGGCAAGAAGATGTCCAAATCCACGGGCAACGTCATCGATCCCTTGGAAATGATCGACAAGTACGGCTGTGACTCCCTGCGCTTCACCCTGACCTCGTTCGCGGCCATGGGCCGTGACATCAAGCTCTCCGAGGCGCGCATCGAGGGGTATCGTCACTTCATCAACAAGATCTGGAACGCGGCCCGGTTCGCCCTCATGCATGTCGATGGAAACGAGCCCGAGTTTGATCCCAAAGTCATGACGGCCCTGCATCACAAGTGGATTCTGCATCGTCTGGAGATGCTCAAGAACGAACACGCCGCCCAGATCGAAGGCTATCGTTTCAACGAGGCGGCCCAGGGTCTGTACGGATTCGTCTGGCGCGAGTTCTGCGACTGGTACCTGGAGCTGATCAAGCCCGAGCTCTACGGCGATGATCCGGCAGCCAAGGCCGCGGCGCGGTCGTGCCTCAAGCACGTGCTCTCGGAGATCATGGTCATCGCCCACCCGGTCATTCCCTTCGTGACCCAGGAGATCTGGTCCTCCATCCCATCTCTCGATGCCGAGAGCCTGGCCGTGCGCCCCTATCCCAAGGCCCGCCCCGAGTGCGAGGACGAGGCGTCCGTGCGCGACATGGAGTTTCTGCAGGGAGTCATCGTGGCCGTGCGCAACATCCGCTCCGAGCTGGGCGTTGCGCCGGGCGTGGCCCTGACGGTCATGGTTCGTGCGGGCGGGGAAGATCAGCGCTTCCTCAAGGCGCATGAAACGGAGATCGCGGCCCTGGCCCGGGTCGGGACCCTGATCGTGGGCGCGGACATCGAGCCGCCCCGGGGCTGCGCCTCGGCTGTGGTGCGCGGCTGCGAACTCTTCGTGCCCCTTGAGGGCGTGGTCGATTTTGTGGCCGAACTGGCCCGTCTGGACAAGGAGCTGGGCAAGATCAGCAAAGAGCTTGATTTTGTGACAAAGAAGCTTGGCAACGAGAGTTTTGTCAGCAAGGCTCCCGAGGAAGTTGTGGCCAAGGAAAAGGCCAAGGCGGAGGGATTCGCCGAGAAGAAGGCCACCCTGGAGCAGCTGCGGGCCAGGATGCAGGAGTTTGTGGGGTGAGGCGCTAACATTTCCGGGCCCGACGTCACCCCGTTTTTCATGGGAAGGCGTGGCGCGTTGTTGCCGGATCATTACCGCGAAGGCGGGAATCCATGCCTTTTCCTGTACAAGGGGATGGACCCCGTTTTCACGGGGATGACGTCATGGTGACGCGTCTGCCCGGAGAAGCCCCCGCAACTTCGGGGTTCCCACCTTCGACAGCTTGGGCGGGAAGTTCACGGATCGAAAAAATAACAGCGGAAACGCTCAGGAAAGGAACAATCATGGCCAAAGCATATCTCATCGGCGCGGGTCCCGGCGACCCGGGTCTCATCACGGTCAAGGGGCAGCGCCTCATGCAGGAATGCGAGGTCGTCATTTACGATTACCTTGCCAGCAAGACCTTTCTGGCCCTGTGCCGTCCCGACGCCGAGATCATCTATGTCGGCAAGAAGGGCGGCGACCATACCCTGCCCCAGGACCAGATCAACGACCTGATCGTGGCCAAAGTCAGGGAAGGCAAGAACGTGGCCCGCCTCAAGGGCGGCGATCCCTACATTTTCGGGCGCGGAGCCGAAGAGGCCGAGGAGCTGCTCGAAGCCGGGCTCGAATTCGAGGTCGTCCCCGGCGTGACCTCGGCCGTGGCTGGCGCGGCCTATGCGGGCATTCCGCTCACGCATCGCAAGTACGCTTCCTCCGTGTCGCTCATCACCGGCCACGAGGACCCGACCAAGCCTGATTCCGCCCATAACTGGCCGGCTCTGGCCACGGCGGCCAGTACGCTGTGCTTCTACATGGGCGTGAAGAATCTGCCGTACATCTCGGCCAAGCTGATCGAGAACGGGATGCGCGCGGACATGCCCGCCGCCCTGGTGCGCTGGGGCACGACAAGCGAGCATCAGTCCTGGGTCTCGACCATCGGCGAGATCCCGGCCATGGCCGAGCGTGAAGGGGTGAAGGCTCCGTCCATGCTGGTCGTGGGCGAGGTGGTGCAGCTGCACGACACCCTGAACTGGTTCGAGAAGCTGCCCCTGCACGGCAAGGGCGTGGTCGTGACCCGGGCCCGGGAGCAGGCCAGCGGTCTGAAGGACACGCTGGAAGGCTTGGGCGCGGCCTGCTACGAGTTTCCGACCATCACCATCGTGCCCCTGGAGGATTATGCTCCGGTCCGCGCGGCCATAGACCGCCTGCAGGATTACGACTGGGCCATTTTCACCTCCGTCAACGGCGTGCGTCATTTCTGGAACCAGCTCGAACTCGTGGGCAAGGACGCCCGGGCTTTCGGCGCCATGCAGATCGCGGCCATCGGACCTGCCACGGCCGAGGCGCTCCTGGAGCGCGGCATCCGTCCCGACTTCATCCCGCCCAAGTACGTGGCCGAATCCGTGGTCGAGGGGCTGCTTGAGCGTGGCATCGCAGGCAAACGCGTCCTCATCCCCCGCGCCAGGGTCGCCCGTGAAGTGCTGCCCGAGGAGTTGGCCAAGGTCGCGGCCCAGGTGGACGTGCTTCCGGTCTACGAGACGCAGTTGACCCAGGAGGACGGCGCCGAGATCATCGATCTTCTCGAAAAGGGCAGGCTCCATTACCTGACCTTCTCCAGCTCATCCACGGTGGAGAACTTCTTCGCCCTGGTCCCGGCAGACACCCTGCGCCCCTATGTCGGCCAGGGGCTGAAGATCTGCTGCATCGGCCCCGTGACGGCAGGCACCCTGAAGGATTACGGGTTCACTCCCGACATCATGCCCGAGGACTACACCATTCCGGCCCTGGTCGAAGCACTGGTGAAGGGCTGATTCAATGACCATCGCGCTGGGCGTCCTCGTTTCCGGGTCCGGGTCCAACCTGCAGGCCATACTCGACAGGGTGGCCGACGGCGGCCTCGACGCCGAGATCCGCATCGTCATCGCCAACAAGCCTGACGCGCAGGGGCTTGAGCGCGCCCGGAAGGCGGGTATCGCAACCGCCTGCGTGCGCCACGACGAGTTTCCCGAGCGTGCGGCCTTTGACGGCGAGCTGGTCCGGCTGCTGCGGGAGGCCGGTGTCGAGCTCGTGGCCCTGGCCGGGTTCATGCGCATCCTTACCCCGGCGTTCTTGACGCCCTTTGCCGGTCGCGTGGTCAACATCCATCCCGCCCTGCTTCCGGCCTGTCCCGGGCTGCGCGCCCAGGGGCAACAGGCCGACCACGGTGTGCGGCTGGCCGGATGCACCGTGCATTTCGTGGACGAGCAGATGGATCACGGCCCGGTCATCATCCAGGCCGCCGTGCCCGCCTATCCGGACGACGACGAAGCCTCCCTTGGGGCGCGCATATTGGAGATGGAACATCGTATCTATCCCCAGGCCCTGCACTGGATCGCCCAGGGCCGGGTGCGTGTCGAGGGACGGCAGGTCGTGGTCCGGGACGCATCCAGAACCATGGGCGCGCTGTGGGCCAATCCGCCTTTGGAACCGCCTTTTGATTCTTGAGGGAGGAAAGCATGAACACATTCGAACTGGTTTTGACCGATGAGGAGAAGCGCTTCTGCAAGGACCTCGTGGTCTGGGTCATCCGGGATCATCTCGGTCTGGCTTCCGGGCCGAAGCCCGCTCTTGAGTCCAGGACCCTGAGCGAGGAGCTGGGCGCTTTTGTGACCTTGAAGCGCGAGGGACGCCTGCGCGGCTGCATCGGCAACATCGTCGGCAAGGGCCCGCTGGCCGCCACCATCGAGCGCATGGCGGGCGCGGCGGCCTTCGAGGACCCACGCTTTTCTCCGCTGACGGCAGGGGAGCTCGATGATCTGGATATCGAGGTCTCGGTCATGGGGCCGCTCTCGCCGTGTCCCGACCCGGAACTGATCGAGGTCGGCCGGCACGGGCTCTATATCCGCAAATCCGTGCATTCCGGCCTGCTGTTGCCTCAGGTGGCCACGGAGTGGGGCTGGGACCGCGAAACATTTCTGGATCAGACCTGCGTCAAGGCCGGCCTGCCCAAGGGAACCTGGCGCAAACCCAAGACGGAGATCTGGTGGTTTGAAGCCGTCATTTTTTAAAGGAAGGTGCTCAATGCGTACTTTTGTTTTTGCCTTGATTCTGCTTTGCCTGTTTTCGTCTACCGTTCTCGCGGAAGGCCCCAGGGTTTCCCTGACCACGAACAAAGGCATCATCGTCATCGAACTCGACGAGGCCAAGGCCCCTGTCTCGGCCCGGAATTTTCTGACCTACGTGAGCGAGGGCTTTTACGACGGCACGGTATTTCACCGCGTCATCAAGGGTTTCATGATCCAGGGCGGCGGCATGGATACGGCCATGCACCAGAAGCGCGGCCATGATCCCATCAAAAACGAGGCCGACAACGGTCTTAAAAATGACAAGTACACGGTCGCCATGGCCCGTACGGGCGAGGTCGATTCCGCCACGTCCCAGTTTTTCATCAACACGGCCGACAACGCGTTTTTGAATCACGGCGCTCGTGATTTCGGATACGCCGTCTTCGGCCGGGTCGTCGCGGGCAAGCGCGTGGTGGACCTTATTGAAGCCGTGAACACGGGCTCCAAGGGCATGCACGGGGATGTCCCGGTCGAGCCTGTCATCATCGAAAAGGCTGAAGTGATGCAGTGATCCTGCGCCAAGCACCACAAAAAAAGGGGCGGTCCGGTAAGGATCGCCCCTTTTTTTGTGGTGCTTCGTATCTTTTCTAGCGCAGCAGGCTGGGCAGGATGGTGGTGATGATCGGAAAGAGGGTCAGGATCAGCAGGGTGGCCAGCAGCGCGAGCAGGTAGGGCACGGCGGCCTTCATGACCTTTTCAAGCGGCACCTTGGTGATGGCGCTGGCCACGAAGAGGTCGAGGCCCACCGGCGGGGTGATGCAGCCGATGGCCAGGTTGCAGACCATGAGCACGCCAAAGAAGAGCGGGTCGATGCCAAGGCTCTTGGCCACCGGGAGGAAGATGGGGGTCAGGATGACCACGGCGGCCGAGGCGTTGACCATGGTCCCGATGAACAGCAGCAGCACGTTCATGGCCAGCAGGAAAAGAACCGGGGATGAGGTCAGGCTGGCCACGAAGGTGCCCACATGATGGGGAATCTGCAGGTTGGTCAGGAGCCACCCGAAGACGTTGGCCGCGCCGACCAGAAACATGATGATGGTCGTGCCGATGACGGCCTGGAAGATGATCTTGGGGAAATCCTTGAATTTGAGTTCCTTGTAGATGAACAGGCCGACCAGAATGCCGTACACGGCGGCCACGGCCGCGGCTTCGGTCGGGGTGAAGATGCCGCCGTAGATGCCGCCGATGATGATGACCGGGGTCATGAGGGCGAAAAAGGAGTCCTTGAAGGAAGTCCACAGCGCCGAGGTGGAGAACGTGCCCTCGGGTTTGAGCCCGCGTTTTTTGGCCAGATACCAACTGACCAGCATCATGGACAGACCCATGAGCAGGCCGGGCAGGAAACCGCCCACGAACAGATCGCCGATGGAGGTGTCGGCGATGACGCCATACACGACCAGGGTGATGGACGGCGGAATGACGATGCCCACGGTGCCGCCGGCGGCGACGATGCCGGTGGCCCACTCGCGCGTGTAGCCTTTCTTTTCCATCTCATTGACCATGGTCGAACCCAGTGCGGCGGTGGTGGCGGCGGACGACCCGGAGATGGCGGCGAAGAACATGCCCGAAACGGCCACGGCCTGGGCCAGTCCTCCGGTGAAGGAGCCGACCAGGGCCTGGGAGAAGTTGACCAGCCTGCCGGTCACGCCGCCCGCGGACATGAACGATCCGGCGAGCATGAAGAAGGGCACGGCCATGAAGGAAAACGAGTCGATGCCCGAGTACATCATCTGGGAAACCATGACGAGGGGCATGTTCATGAAAAAGTGTAGGACGGTGGCCGCGGCCAGACACAGGGCAAAGGCCACGGGCACGCCAAGGGCGGTCAGGCCCAGAAAGACGAAGAGCAGTACGTATTCCATGGCTATCCCTCCTGCCTGGCGCGAGATTTGGAAATGTCCCTGATGATGCGCAGGGTCTCCTTGAAGAGGTACAGGAGCATGAGCACGCAGCTGACAGGGATGATGACATAGACCCAGCTCATGGGAATATCGAGGCCCGGGGCGCGCTGGAAGGTCATGATGGAGGTCATTTTCCAGCCCTGGGTCAGGAGCAGGATGATGAATACATATCCGCAGGCGTTGATGATGACGTCCAGAATGGTGCCGAAGCGGGTGCCCTTGAACTTGTCCGGCAGAAACTGCACGGCCAGATGTCCGGTTTCTCCCATGATCAGCGCCGAGCCCAGGAAAACGACCCAGACAAAGAGGAAACGTGCCAGCTCCTCGGACCATTCAGGGGTGTATCCGAACATGTAGCGGGTCACGACCTGGGCAAAGATGATCAGGAGCATGATCGACATGGCGACGACGGAAAATCCGTACAGTACCGAGCGCACGCCCTTGAGGAGCTTGTCCATGGAATCCTCCTGGAAATATGATGATAAAAAACCCGCCCGGCAAACCGGGCGGGTTCATGAGAATGAGCTATTTGCCGAGAGCCAGCACCTTGTCGATGTTGTCCTGTCCGACAGTGGGGGCGAATTCCTTCCACACGGGCTGGGTGGCTTCCATGAACGGGGCGCGGTCGACTTCGATGACCTCGATCTTGCCGGTGGCCTTGATCTTGTCCCAGTACTCGTTGTCCTGCTGGGTGGAGAGTTCGCGCTGCCAGGCGACGGCCTCGGTGGCGGCTTCCTGGATAATGGCCTTTTGGGCGTCGCTGAGCTTGCTCCAGGTAACCATGGAGATGAGCACCGGTTCCGGGGCATAGGCGTGGGCGGTCATGGATGCGTACTTCTGCACTTCGAAGAAGCGCTTGGTGTAGATGTGTGCGCTGGGGTTTTCCTGTCCGTCTACGGTGCCCTGCTGCATGGCGGAGTAGAGCTCGCCGAAGGCCATGGGCGTGGGGGAGCCGCCGAGGGACTTGATGGTTTCGATGTAGATCTTGTTGGACATGACGCGGATCTTGAGGCCATCCATGTCGGCCGGGGCTTTGACCGGACGGACGTTGTTGGTCAGGTGGCGGATGCCGTTCTCCATGTAGCCCAGCAGCTTCAGGCCGCGGGGCTCAAGCTCCTTGCCCAGTTCCATGCCCACGGTGTCCAGAGCCTTGTAGGCGTGGGCGCGGTCCTTGAACAGGAAGGGCAGGTCGAAAAGGGACATCTTGGGCTGGAACTGCCCGAGGTCCGCGGTGCCGGTCAGGACCATGTCGATGGTGCCGTAGATGAGACCCTCGGTCATGTCCTTCTGGCTGCCCAACTGGGAGGACGGGAAGACCTGGACTTCCATTTCTCCGCCGGACTTTTCCCCGACCAGCTTGGCGAAATGGTCGGCGCCCTTGGCATAGGGATGGCTGACTTCGGCGATATGGCCGAGCTTGAGCACTGTTTTGGCAAAGGCGGGAATGGTCAGGGCTACTGCGATCACAAGGACTGCACACATGAAGAAACGTTTCATGACTCCTCCGTCAACAAAAAACGTTATGGGCGCGGACGCGCGGGGAAGGGACCTCAAGTTTTGATGAGAAGAGGATATGACGGGGAGGGGGAAAAATACGGTTTGGAACGTAAAAAGAAAAAGCGCCATTTTGTGGATTAAGCGCATTTTGTTCACGGCGGCATCAGGGTCCCCCTTTCAGGAGTGGCCAAGGCAGGTCTCTCAGCGGCTGAAATAGCGGCGTTCGGGTCGGCCCACGCTGCCGTAGACCACGTCGGCGTAGAGCGTGCCTTCGGAGATGAGGTATTCAAGATACCGGCGCGCGGTGGAACGGCTGATACCGATCAGTTCGGCCACATCCTCCGCGCTGCGACCTGCGGGTTCGGTTTGCTCGAACGCGCCGCGCACCTTGGTCAGGGTCAGACCGTCGATACCCTTGGGGAGGCAGCTGCTGCCGAGGGGCGGGCAGGGACTTGCGGGATGCAGCAGCGTGTCCACGTCGTGCTGCTCGATGGCGTTTCCAAGTCCAAGGCGCTCCCGGTAGGCGCAGAATTTGGTCAGGCATTCATGGAAGCGTTCGGCGGTGACGGGTTTGATCAGATAGTCGAATACCCCGCCGCGCAGGGCCTCTTTCAAGGTCCCGACTTCGCGCGCTGCGGTGATCAGGATGACGTCGATTTCCAGGTTCTGGGCCCGGATTTCCCGTAGAAGATCCGTGCCGGGGCCTTCCGGGAAATAGAGGTCAAGCAGGATGAGGTGCGGCTCCAGGGCTTGGGCCATGTCCCGCGCGTCATCAAGTCGGTGGGCGATGCCGACGACTTCGCAGCCCTCGACCCGTTCGGTGAAGCGGCGATGCAGATCCGCGATGCGTACATCGTCTTCGACAACAAGTACCCTGGTAATCATGTCTGCTCCTTGGGAATGACCACGGTGAAAAGAGCGCCGCCCAGGCTGCCGCGGCTGACCATGATCTGTCCGTTCAGCTCATCCAGACGCTGGCGGACCAGATACAGCCCGACTCCGCGCCGCCCACGGCCCTTGGATGAAACCCCTTTCTCGAAAATCCGCTCAAGCTGGTCCACGGCCACTCCCGGCCCGGCATCCTCGACCTCGAAGACGATGTCGTTGCCAAGGTCCGTGAAGGACATCTCGACCATGCGCAGTTGCTGCGGCTGCGTCAGGACCGCATCAAAGGCGTTGTCCAGGAGGTTGCCGACAATGGTCACGATCTTTTCCTGGCGAATCCATTTTGGCACATCGGCCATGCTGCTGTCCCGGTCGATGGCGAAATTGATCCTGAGCTCCTTGGCCCTGTTGTACTTGCCGAGGATGATGGCTGCAATGACCGGATGGGGCACGGATTCGCCAAGGAATCGGATGAATTCCTCATAGCCCGAGGATTCGGTGACCACCAGTTCCAGGGCTTCGCGGTAGGCTTCGATCTGAATGAGTCCTGCGATGGTGTGCAGCTTGTTCGAGTATTCATGGGTCTGTACGCGCAGCAGTTCGGAGTATTCCTGCACTCGCGAAAGCTCCGCAGCCAGGAGGTCAAGCTCGTCCTTGCGCCTGAAACTGGCCACGACGCCCTGAATTTTCTGGTCCTGGAAAACGGGCACGATGTTGAAGATGAGCTCCTGACCGTTGACGGTTCGTTCCTGGTCAAACTCGGATTGGCCCGTGCGCAGAGCCTGCTCAAGACCCGCCTCCGGGATGATGCCGGAGGCGGGTCTGCCCGCAAAACGTTCATCGAGGCTCAGCCCCGCATAGCGCTGCGCAGCCTGGTTTGCGACGCGGATGTTGCCATGGTGGTCGATGGCCAGAACTCCCTCGCGGATTGTCTGCAGGACGGCGACACGTTCCAGATACAGGCTGGTTATTTCAGATGGTTCAAGGCCCAGGGTCAGCTTCTTGAGGCGCCCGGCGATGACCACGGCGCTCAGGATGCCGACCACGCTCATGCCGATGATGTACATGAGCGGCTTGTCCAAGTGGGCAGAGATTGATTGATGAATGCTTTCGGATAGATAGCCAACAGATACGAAGCCGATGATGGAGTTGTCCTCGTCCAGGATCGGAGTCATCCCGCGTAGGGACCTGCCAAGGGTTCCGACCGCTTCGGAAACATAGGATTTACCTTCCTGCAAGGCAGGCCCGGTGTCTCCGCCGACAAAGGTCTGGCCTATGCGTGCGGGCACCGGGTGTGAATAGCGCTTCTGCGCGCTGTCGCCGATGACCACGAACGATGCGCCGGTCTGAGTGCGGATGTTTTCGGCCAGGGTTTGAATTTCCCCTTGCGGGTCGCCTTCGAGCAGCGCCTGCCGGATGCGCGGGATCTGGGCGATGGTCCTGGCTGTTTGCAGGGCCGTCTGGCCGATCTGTTCATGCAGCATCTCTTCGGTCAGCCCGGAGATGACGTGCCAGCTGACGGCGATCTGAATGACGACCAGGGCCAGCACCATGTGGATCAGATGTGCCTGGATGGTGGCGGGCCGCAGTCGGCTGATTATGTGGAGCCAGGATCGCATTTTTTGTACCTCCGCGCTTGCGTCATGGTCATCGCGGATTGCGGGTGTCATGGCAAGGCGCTTCCTGTGCGTGGTGCATGCGTGGCGGCTGTGACAAGTCGTCCAAGGGCGTCATGCTTTGATAATCAGAGGGCAAAAAGTGGGCCGTGCCTCTTGTCAGAAGTGCGCGTGACATTAAGAATTCAATAACAGTTTTCATTGACGATTGATGGTTTTAGAGTATCATGTATCTCAAACATCAAACTCTTTTTGGAGGCACCTATGGTAAACATGGATTATCCAGGCCCCTGCTTTGCTTGTTCCGCAATTGATGGATGTGCGACTGAAGAAGCGAAAAAATTGGCTGTAAAAGGCTATTGCAAAGGCGTCGAACGAGAACTCAATGCATGGAAGGCGACTCTTTATGATGTGATGGTCGGCTTTCTGGACCTCGGTGACAAGGATCGAGGCGCACTGGTTGACGCTGTCGCCGAGATAAAGGCTCTGGTGCGCGAGATCGAGACGAAAACCGCCCAACTTGAAGCTGAATGTCCGCTGGAGATGGGACCCGTGGAAAAGGATCTGGGTGACAAGATGGGCAAGCTGCGCGTGCATTACACCAAGGCTATGGAAGTGATCGGAGCCGGCTCATTCGGAGGTTGAAGAAAAACCCTGCTTTTTGAAAACCAAATAATCGCGCCCGGTGACAGTCACCGGGCGTTTTTGTTCCTGCTCCCGGCAGCGGGCGGATTTTTCAGCAAAGCCGCGCCTTATGAGGGAGGCCGAGATGCCAGTGCTTGCCGCCTCGGCGCTGGAAGGGGCGGATAGTTGCCGGAGGGCAAGATTTGCAACCATGAGGGAGGCGCGGTCATGAATCCGATTTTTTGGCTCAAGCTCTATTTGTTCACCATCCCTGTCTTCTTCGCCATCGACATGATCTGGCTGGGCTTCGTGGCCAGAAATTTCTACAAGACCAACCTGCATCATCTCTTGAGCCCGGAAGTCAATTGGCCTGCGGCGTTCGCGTTCTATTTCATATATATAGCGGGGATTCTTCTCTTTGCCGTCCGTCCTGGCCTGGAAGCCCAGTCTTTGGTCCGGGCCTGCATGTTTGGCGCGCTCTTCGGCTTTTTCACCTACGCCACGTACGATCTGACCAACCTCGCGACCTTGCGGGACTGGCCGGTGCTGGTCGCTGTGGTCGATATCGCCTGGGGCATGGTCCTGTGCACCCTCGTCGCCGGAGGCAGCTACCTCATCGGAGTGCGGCTGAACTGAAACTTCAGGGAGGAGTCCATGACTGTCGTATTTCTTGGTGCGGCCGTGGCATTGCTTTTGACCATGAACACCATGTTTGTCATCGGGACGCGTGCAAGTGACAACAGCCTCATCGACATAGCCTATGGCCCGGCCTTTGTGGCGGCCTGTCTCGGAGCCTGGCTCGCGAGCGGGATGGAGTTGCATTTCAGGCCGCTGCTCATGTTCTGTCTGCTGTGTCTTTGGGCCGTGCGCCTGGCGGTGCACATCGGCTTGCGCCATCGGGGTCGCGGCGAGGATTTTCGCTACCGGAATTTTCGCGAGCAATGGGGAGACACCTTTGTCTGGCGAAGTTTCCTGCAGATTTACATGCTGCAGGGGCTGGTCGTGTTCCTGGTCGCCATGCCCATCCTTCTGGCCGTGGCCGGACCCGGATCCGGGCTCGTCTGGACCGATGTCCTGGGTGCGGCCCTCTTTGCGGTGGGCTTTTTCTTCGAGGCCGTGGGCGACTGGCAATTGTCCCGTTTCAAGAGGACTCCGGCCGGCAAGGGCAGGATCATGACCACGGGGCTGTGGCGTTACACCCGCCATCCCAATTATTTTGGCGAAGCCGTGCTGTGGTGGGGCTTCTTTTTTCTGGGGCTTGGTGCCGGGCATGGCTGGTATGGTCTGGTCAGCCCCGTACTCATCGGATTTTTGCTCCTGAAAGTATCGGGCATCCCCATGCTGGAAGACAAATACAAGGGCCAGCCTGAGTTCGAGGCCTATAAAAGCGCTACCAGCGCCTTTTTTCCCTGGCCCCCTCGCACCTTGAAAACCCGCCCCGGCGGCGACGATTCGGAGCATGCATGAATACAGGCAGGGCGAATGCCAAAAAGACAGTGGCCGTTATCGGCGGCGGCGTGGCCGGGATCGTGGCCGCGCACCTCTTGCAGGATAGCCGCGAGGTGACCATCTTCGAGAAGGAAAATTATCTGGGCGGGCACACGCACACCGTTTCCGTCCCGGATGGCCCGGACGGGGGAACCCCTGTGGATACGGGCTTCATCGTCTTCAACGAGGCCACCTATCCGCTTTTCATCAAATTTCTCGAAGAGCTTGAAGTCCCATCAAGGGAGGCTCAGATGTCGTTCGCATTTCATTGCGAGCGCACCGGTTTGACCTACGCCGGGACGGACCTGGCCGGGCTGTTCGCCCAGCGCTCCAATCTGTTTTCCGTGCGCTATTACCGTTTTCTGTTCGAGATTGTCCGCTTTTGCCGTCAGGGCAAGGCGGATCTCAAGGACGGACAGGAGCTTGGCACCCTCGATGACTACGTGCGCCGCCATGGTTTTTCATCCTTCATGGTCGAGAACTATCTGCTGCCCATGGCCGCGGCCATCTGGTCGACTCCGGCCGGACGGGTGGGACAGTTTCCGGCCCTGTCCTTTTTGCGATTCTTCAACAATCATGGGCTTCTCTCCCTTGTTGATCGTCCACGTTGGAGAACGGTTTCAGGGGGCAGTTGCAGCTACGTCCGGGCATTTTTGCGTCGTTTTCGCGGAGAGGTGCGGCTTGACGCTCCCATCGAAGAAATCCGGCGCGGCGCGTCGGGGGTCAGCGTGACGGTTGCCGGTGAGGAACCGCGCATTTTTGATGACGTGTTCATCGCGGCCCATGCCGATCAGGCCCTGCGCCTTTTGGGCGATCCTTCACCGGAGGAGGCGCGCCTTCTCGGGGCCTGGCGTTACGAGGAAAACACGACCGTCCTGCATACGGATGTTTCGGTGTTGCCCCCCTCGCCCAAGGCCTGGGCCTGCTGGAATTTCAGGCGGGAAGCCCAGGAGAACGCGCGGGTTTTTGTAACGTATGCCATGAATCTTCTGCAGGGTCTGGCCGCAAGCAAACAGTATCTCGTGACCCTCAACCGGCCGACTCCCCATGACGAATCCACGGTCCTGGCCAGTCTGGTCTACCATCATCCGGTGTACACCAGGGAATCCATGGAGACGCAGGGCTCCCTCTCTTCCTTGAACGGTCACCGAAACACCTATTTCTGCGGCAGCTATTTCGGCTTCGGATTTCACGAGGACGCGGTTCGCTCCAGTCACGAAGCCGTGCGGAAGTTCAGGAGGGAGGAATGAATTCGCGGATTTATGTCGGAACCCTGAGCCATTTGCGCACGCATGAGGCCAGGCATGGCTTTGATTACGATCTGCATCTGTATGCCCTGGATATTGACGAACTGGACCGGCTGGAGCGCGATACATTCTGGTTCGGACACAACCGTTTGCGCCCCCTGGCTTTGCATGACCGCGACTATCTGCATCATGGGGACGAGGGGTTGCGGGACAAAGTGCTGCGCGCCTTGCGGGAGAACGGAGTGGATCTTGCGCCAGCGCGCATCGTGCTGATCACGGCCCTGCGTCAATTTCATTACGTTTTCAACCCGGCCAGCTTCTTTTACTGTTACGACGCGTCGGACCGTCTTGCGTGCGTCCTGACACAGGTCAACAACACCTTCGGCGAGACCCACCTCTACGTACTCGTCCCCGAAGGCGAGGAGAGGAGTTTTGGCGCGCGGAAGGCTTTTCATGTCTCCCCGTTTTTTCCACGTCGCGGTCGCTATGAGTTCATGTTTTCCGAACCGGGCGACGAGCTTGCCATCTCCATCACGTATTATCTGGGCGACCAGCAGGCCCTCAAGGCGTCATTCACCGGCGCGGCGCGACCCATGACCGGTCGCAATCTGGCGCGGATACTCATGGGGCATCCTTTGCGGGCGGTCCTGACCGTCCCGCGCATCGTGGCCCAGGCGGCGCGGCTTTATTTTCGCAGCAAACTCGCCGTCCACCCGAAGCCTGAACCTGCTTCCTCCATGACGATCCGTCAGGCTCCGCCGACACTGCTCGACACGCTTGGCAAGTGGGCGGTCAGGCGCTTCTTGCGGCAACTGGATCATGGACAGCTGACGCTTGGCCTTCCGGACGGGGGGCGGGAAATATTCGGTTTGTCCGGATCGCTGCCAAAGGCCGAGATTACGGTGCAAAGATCGCGTTTTTTCAGCCGCGTCATGCTTTCCGGGGACATCGGCTTTGGAGAGGCCTACGCCGACGGCGATTGGAACAGCCCGGAACTGGTCCGCCTGCTCTGCCTGCTGGCGCAGCGCGAGGATGTCCTGGATGATCGGCGCTTCTGGCCTGCCCTGGCGGGGAGAGCGCTCAATTTCATGACGCATCTGCGCCGCCCCAACACCGTCGCCGGGAGCCGACGCAACATCGGCGAGCATTACGACCTCGGGAATGATTTTTACAGGCTCTTTCTGGATTCGACCATGTCCTATTCCGGCGGCATCTTCAAAAGCGCAGAGGATTCCCTTGAAGATTCCCAGTTCGCCAAGATGCACGCCATCATCGACATGGCCGGTCTTGGCCCGGAAGACCACGTGCTCGAGATCGGCTGCGGCTGGGGCGGCTTCGCCCTGGAGGCGGTGCGGCGCACAGGTTGCCGGGTGACGGGCATCACCATTTCAAAAGAGCAGCTTAAGTGGGCCACGCGCAGGGTACGGGAAGAGGGCTTGGAGGAGAACATCAGCATTCTGCTGACCGACTACCGCCATGTGCAGGGCAGCTTCAGCGCCATCGTTTCCATCGAGATGCTCGAAGCCGTGGGGCATCGCAATCTGCCTCTGTATTTTCAGACCCTTGACCGTCTGCTCGCTCCGAACGGACGGGCCGTGCTGCAGGTCATCACCATGCCCGACCAGAAATACAGGGCTTACCGCCTGGGTTCGGACTGGATCCGCAAGCACATATTTCCCGGCGGTCACTTGCCGTCCCTCGGGGCCATGGCCCAGGCCGTGGGCGCACGAAGCAGGCTGGGCATCACGCGCATGGAGGATATCGGGCTCCATTACGCCCGAACCCTTGAGTTGTGGCGGCTGGCGTTCATGTCGCGTGGCGATGAGGTCATGAAGCTGGGTTTTGATCAGAATTTTTTGCGCAAGTGGGAGTATTATTTCAGCTATTGTGAGGCAGGGTTTCGCAGTCGCACGGTTCGGAATTATCAGCTTCTGCTCTCCCGAATGGGTGAAACGGGATCATAGCGTATTTCCGCGTAAAGAGAGTTTTCAAGCCCCATCGTCGGGGGCACCAAAAAGAACGCCCAGCGGGAAGCCGCTGGGCGTTTGTCGTGTGCCTCCCGTGTTCGGGAAGCGAGGGCTTTCGGAGAAGCCAGCTCCGAAAACCCCACACAGTCCATGACGCGATAGTCGATTTTTTTTTAACATGGGCTGAAGAAAAAAGTAAATCAAAAAGGCTTTGTAAGACAGAAATCGCTTTTTTTGTAGGACGCGCGCGGTGCGTTTTTCCGGGTGGAAAATTTCTTTCGGGGGGGGCGCCTTGGCCTTCGTGCTCCGGCTTGGCCCGTCTTTTGATCTATTGCTTCCAGCAGGAGGTGAAGAATGCAGTTTTTTCCCGCATCCATGTCTGGTGGGGCACAGTCCTTTCGCGCTGGCGGCGCATTTGAAATGATGGAAAATCGGTCCGGTCAGGATTTTCATGATCTGTTTTCGGCGCATCTGAACCAGCCGGATACAGCCGTCGTAACTCCTCAAACCAGTCAGGCCGAGCCGCCTGCAAGTCACGAACAGGTTTTCGCTGACGATCATGTTCCTGCCGAAGATGGAAGGGATACGGATTATCGCGAGTCGTCCCCAATTGAAGAAGAGAGTGTCTCCGCAAGTCCGGACCCTGCCGACCATGAGGGAAACCGTGTGGAAGAAAGCGCAGGTGGCTCGGCAAAAGCTGCCGTGCAGGAGCCCCAAGCCTCAGGATCTGGGCAGGCGGATTCCGTATCCGCTGCCGAGAGCGCTGCCTTGGATAAAGAGACCGGCGCCACGAATGCGGACAATGCGGATGACTCCACCGCTGCCGCAGTGCAGGAGCTGCTCGACAGCTTGGCCGAGGAAGTCAGGGCGAGGGGCGCGGACAACGATGAATCCGTCATTTCCGAAAAAATCGCGGCCCTGCACGAACTTCTCCGTCAATTCCAAAAGAGCGATCCTTCGAACCGCAGCGAACTGGCCGTGACCCTGGGCGAGCAGATGAGAAGCCTGAAGGCGGAGCTGGCAGCGGACGGGAAACGGGGCGAAGGCACCGAAAATTTGGAGCGGAAGACACAGAGCGCTTCGTCTTCTGTGATGCAGAAGATCGACGCCCTTTTGGTCCGCTTGGAAGCGCATCGGACGGCGGGACATGAAGGCGTGAGCCCGGACAAGAGCCTGACAAAGAGCCTGGGCAAGGCCGATGCTTCCGTTGCCTCGAAAGCCGGCGTCATGGAGGGAGCGCAGGATGGACAGTCCCGCGTCGCGAGGTCTCGGATTTTGGCGGTGGAAGCTGCGAAGGCCGCGTCCGGCGAAGCCCTGGATCGCAAGCAGGGCGATGATCCCAAGTCCGAGATTCCGGTCGCGCTGAAGGACGGCAAGGGCCCTGAGATCGGAACTCGCCCGGTCCGCAGCGAGAAACAGTCTTCGGATGTTCAAGGTCAACCCGGAATTCGCGTCGCGGCGTCCGAGGGTTCCGCCGGGAAAAGCTCTGTGGTGCTTGATGCCACGGAAGAAGCTCTTTCGGCGCAGGACCGGCACGCAGAGTCCGTGGCCACCGACGCGGAGCGCAAGCATGCCGCCGCAAAGGATCAGGACGGCGCCGCCCGCAACGGGAGCGTCGTGACGCGCGGCGGCCTGCCGGCTGCCGCCGACAGACCCGTGGCGGCAAGGGAAAGCTCCGGGCAGACGGTAGCGCAGGACGCGGCCTCCCTGGCGCGTGAGGGCGAAGCCGCTTCCGCCGGAAGCGCTGCGGCCGCGGATTCCAAGGGGGAGAAAAAGCAGCCCGATGCCCGTCAGGGATTTTTCGGCACGCAGGACGGGGAAAAATCGTCCTCATCCACCTCCCGCGCCGCCCAGGTCTCCGGGAACACAAAGACAGCACCCGAATCCCAGACGCTGACCCCAGCCTCCGCACAGACTTCCCAGAGTCAGTTTCAGCAGAGGATGGAGGCTCCCGTCAGTGCTCGCAACGCCGAGGTATATCAGCAGGTTGAGAACGGAGCCTTCAGGAACCTGGGGCAGGGCGTGAAGCAACTGGTCATTCGTCTTGATCCGGCCGACCTGGGGCAGGTCAGTGTCATTTTGCAGGTGCGGGGCAAGGAAGTGCAGGCCGTGCTCAGATCCAGCAATCAGGAGACCTCTTTGGCCTTGAATGAGCAACTGGGGCAGCTACGCACGCAACTCGAAGCCCAGGGGCTCAAGGTCGGGAAACTTGAGGTGCAGACGCAACTGGCCGATTCTCAGAGCCAGTCGCAGTGGCAGGGCTCCGAGAATCACAACCGCTATCAGGAAAACCAGGAATTGGCCTCGTCGGCCAAGCGCTGGCGCACTCTGGAACGGGTGGCGGGCGGTATGGTCCGGGATGTGCAAAATAGCGGGCACAGGGAAAAACTTTCCCAAAGCGGCCTGGATATTTTTGCCTGAGAGGAGGCGGTCATGATCGATCAGATTTTGCAGCAGCAGGGCGGTTTTTACGGCGCGGACACGGCATCCAAGAACGATGTCCTGGGCAAGGACGCCTTTTTGAAGCTTCTGGTGACCCAGTTGCAGAATCAGGATCCGCTCAATCCTCTGGACGACAAGGAATTCATTGCCCAGCTGGCGCAGTTTTCGAGCCTTGAGCAGATGACGAATATTTCCGAGGGCATCACCTCCCTCACGGACAAGACCGCCCAGCAGGACATGCTCAGCGCAGTCAACTACATCGGCAAGGAAATCACGGCTTCGGGAGACGGAATCACCAAGAGCGGAAATTACGTGACTCCGGTCTACTTCACCCTGGCCGACGCCGCCGCGCAAGTCTACGCCAATGTTTACGATGAAAATAACAATATGGTGCGTACCGAGAAGTTCTCCTCCATGCAGGCCGGGGAGTTTGGATTCACTTGGGACGGTCTGGACTACAACGGGAATCCGGCCAACAGCGGCCAGTACAACGTATATTTTTCAGCGGAAAGCCCAACCGGGGCAACGGTTTTTGTCGACACGGAAGTCTCCGGCACCGTGACCGCACTGGAACAGGGCGACGGGGAGACATTCTTCCGCCTGAGCGACGGACGTAAGATCAGTTTCAGCGACATCAAGAAGGTCATCCAGCCGGTTGTGGCTGAAGAGTAAATTTTCTTCACAGCTCATTGCAGTGAATCAAGAAGGGGGTAGTTATGGGTTTGTCAGCATCTCTGTACTCCGGGACCAGCGGTCTCAAGGCTCATGGCGAGGATATGACCGTCATCGGCAACAACATCTCCAACGTCTCGACCATAGGATTCAAGGGCTCGCGCATGTATTTCGAGGATGCGCTGAGCCAGCAGATCACCACAGCTTCCGGCAGCGGCCAGGTGGGACGAGGTGTGGCCGTGGGTACGGTCATGGGCGATTTTTCCCAGGGCTCCCTGGAGAGCACCACAGAAGCCACGGATTTGGCTGTCGGCGGCAACGGATTTTTCATGGTTTCCCCCGCCGGGCAGGAAATCAATTACTACACGCGAGCCGGAAACTTTCGTTTTGACGAGGATGGCTATCTGGTCAATCCTCAAGGTTACCGTCTTCAGGGGTGGGAAGTACAGCAGACAAATGCGAGCGCCTCAACCACCGGAAACACGACAGCTCCGACGAAATCCGGAGTGCAGATTCAGGGCGTGCCTCAGGACGTGAAATTGGAAAATTTCCAGTCTCCACCCCAGGCAACGGCTCGGATTGATGTGATCGTCAACGTAGACTCTGCATCGGAGGATAAGTCAGCTTCCACCACTTCCCCGTTTACATCGTTATTCAACGCGTATGACGCGGGGGAAGCTTCACCACTGACCGAAGAAAGTTACGCATATCAGACTACAATAAAGGTTTATGATGAAAACGGCTCGTCCCACAATCTAACTGTGTATATGGATCCTGTTGGCGATGAGAATGTTGAGTCTGAAGCTGGAGGTAAGAAGTATTGGGAATATATTGTTACTGTTCCTCCTGGTGACGATAATCGCGAGTTCTGGGATGGTGTTGCTGATCCGAAAATGAAAGGTGTTTTGATGGCTGGTACTCTTACATTCAACGCGGCTGGCGAACTCGAGAATATGTCCGCGTTCACGATCAACGATACCACCTTGCCCCCTGATACACTGACTTCCTGGGAACCTGCCGATATCTCGCCGACTGGCTATCCACGGTGTACGGCCAATTTTTTGGGAACCTCGGATGGAAGTATTGTGGGGCCGCTTTCCAAAAATATCGAGATCAATTTTGGCTTGCGGAACAAGACGACAACATGGGACCCTGGGCCCGCCGGTCAGAATCCTGAAGCCTCAGACCTCGGTCTTGACAACTTGGCCGCGTTGGCAACCCTTGACCCAAGCGACTTGGCCCTTATTAACGGTTTTGATGTGACGGATAAAAGCGCTCTCTCATCCACCAACTACAGCACCGGTTCCACGACCATCTTTCAGGCCCAGGACGGATACACCGCAGGATTTTTGCAGAACATCTCAGTGGACCGAGATGGGGTCATCACTGGTAGGTATTCCAACGGGCAGGTTCTGCAACTCTTCGCCGTGACTCTGGCCACGTTCAACAACAACTATGCCCTGTACCGCGAGGGCGGGAACCTCTTTTCCGAGACGCGCTCCTCGGGGCCGCCCATCACCGGATTGGCGAACACCGGGGGCAAGGGTAGCATCGCCTCCAACTCCCTGGAGCAGTCCAACGTGGACTTGGCCACGGAGTTCGTGAAGATGATCACCACGGAAAAGGGCTTCCAGGCCAACTCCAAGACCATCACCACCGTCGATCAGATGCTGACCGTACTTATCCAGCTCAAGCGTTAGTCCGCTAAGCTTTCAGCACGAAAAAAACCCGTTTCGGCAATTCCGGAACGGGTTTTTTTTCGTGCTGACCAAACGGTTTAAAGGGCTTTGTCCAGAAAAAGTCCGACCATCTTTTCTATGGAAACGGCCAGGTCGAGCATCTCGTCGGCGGGGATCTTGCGGATCAGCTTTTGCGTTTCGGGGTCACGCACCTCCACCTGGACCGTGTCGGTTCGCTCATCGATGTGAAACTTCAGGTTCACACCCAGGGAGGACATGTAGGAATCGACCGCTTCGGTCAGGTTTTGCAGTTTCTGCGCGGAAATTTCTTCCGACTCGTCTGGCGTCGCTCCGAACTGCCGACCCTGAAGCCCGCCCGATACGGCACGCTCCGCGTCTTCGAAGTCGGATTTGAGCTGATTGGTTTGCTCGACGGGCGCCAGAAGTTCCTGGGGCTCGTAGGAGAGGGAGGTTATTTTCATGGCCGAGGCCTCCTCTTGATGGATGAGTTCATCAATATAATCGTCCAGCGGGAGGAAAACTTTAGCCGTGGGAGGCAATTTTGACCTCTTTGCCGGAGTTCTGTCTGGGGTATTGATCTAAAATGCTGGAAATAATAAATAAATTTTAAATGGCATCCTGTGTGCAATATTGCGTGCATACCAGCGTAAGGAGGATCTCACATGTCTTTGGTCATAAATCACAACTTGATGGCGATGAACTCCGCCAGGAACCTGTCCAATTCCTACAGCAGTTTAGCAACCTCGACCCGGCGCCTTTCCTCCGGATTGCGCGTGGGCACCGCCGCCGACGATGCGGCGGGCCTGGCCATCCGCGAGTTGATGCGCGCCGATATCGCGTCCCTCAATCAGGGCGTCCGCAACGCCAACGACGCCATCTCCATGATTCAGACGGCCGACGGCGCCCTCGGCGTTATCGATGAAAAGCTGATCCGCATGAAGGAACTGGCCACCCAGGCAGCCACCGGTACCTATGGATCGGATCAGCGTCTGATCATCGACTCGGAGTACCAGGCCATGGCCTCGGAAATTACCCGAATCGCCAATGCGACGGACTTCAACGGAATTTATCTGCTCAACGGCAATCTTTCATCATCGGAAACTAATGCTGCCGATTGGGGTGATGGTCACAAGGGCAGCGGCTTGCAGGCCCAAGGCGCCATGAAGATTCACTTCGGCACGGGCAACGATTCGGCGGAAGACTACTATTACATCGCCATCGGCAACTCCACCGCTTCGGCGCTTGGCGTCGGCAACCAGTCCGATCCGGCTGTTGGCGGCGGCTTCAGTATTTCCACCCAGCAGGGGGCGCAGCAGTCGCTCGACGCCATCAACGAAGCCATTGTCTCTAAGGACAATATCCGGGCCAGCCTTGGTGCCTTGCAGAACCGCCTGGAGAATACCATCACCAATCTGAGCATTCAGGCCGAGAACCTGCAGGCCGCCGAGTCGCGCATTTCCGACGTGGATGTGGCCCAGGAAATGACGGAATTCGTGCGCAACCAGATCCTGACCCAGTCCGCCGTGGCCATGTTGGCGCAGGCCAACCAGCTGCCGCAGATGGCCATGCAGCTCATGCAGGGTTAATCGGGTTTCCATCGGCAAAGGCAATGATCAAAGACAAAGCCGGGGCGTTTGGCCCCGGCTTGTTTTCTTGCAATGCCTTTTGCTGGTGATGGCGGGCTTATGCGCCTGGTTCGGAAAGATCAGGGAAGCGTTTCCGCAGGAGCAGCAGAGCCTGCTCGGCAGCGCCCTGCTCGGCCTTGCGCATGCTGCGCTCCTCCCATTCAACCTCGGTCTTGTCCGGCATGGTCACCACGACGGTGTACTGCTTGGCGTGTTCCGGGCCCTGGCTGTCGCGTAGCGCATACGAAGGCCTGGCCTTCCAGATGCGCTGGGTGGCTTCCTGCAGCAGGCTTTTGAAGTCGCGCGGTCGGAAGGTTTCAGGAGGCGCGGGCCACTGTCCCTCGAACAAAAAATTGACGCATGTGATCGCGGACTCCAGCCCCCCGTCAAGGTAGACGGCGCCGAGCACCGCTTCCAGGGCGTCGCTCAGCACGGAATTTTTTTCTCTCCCGCCCTGCACATCCTCACCGCGGCCAAGGAGCAGGCATGAGCCAAGACGAATCCTTCTGGCCGCCTGCGCGAGCGCTCCTTCGCTGACCAGCGCGGAGCGCATTTTGGTCAGATGGCCTTCCTGCACTTCCGGAAATTTGCGAAACAATTCCTGGGACACAGCCAGCTCAAGAACCGCATCACCAAGAAATTCGAGCCGTTCGTTATGCGGACAGCCGTGTTCATTGGCGTGGGAGCTGTGTGTGAGGGCTTGGATTAAAAGCTTGACTTGCTTGAATTCATAATGGATTTCATTCTGCAGCGATTGCAGTGCATCCGATGGAACTTCCAGTGACATTAAGGTTCTCCATGAGAGACGATTATCTTCACGCCCTTTTTTCTCCCCAAACCATCGCCGTTGTCGGTTCATTCGACAACGCAGGAGCCTCGGCCCGTGTCGTGCTTTCAAATCTTGAAGGCTGGGGGTATCAGGGGAGGATTGTTCCCGTCAATTGGACCTCCGGACAGGATCCCCGAACCCTTGACGATCTGAAAGGAATCGACCTCGCCGTGGTCTGCCTTGCTCCTGAATTTGTGCCTGAAGCGCTGGAATGGATCGCGGACATGGGCATCAAGGCGGTCATCATCATTTCCGCCGGATTCCGGGAGATCGGGGGGCAGGGCTATTATCTCGAAGAATCCATCATCCAGTTGGCCGAACGCCGGAACCTGACCCTGCTCGGGCCCAACTGTCTGGGCGTGGCTTCCTGGGCGGACCATCTGAACGCATCGCTCATTTCCCGGCTGCCCAGCCAGGGTAATATCGCCTTTTTTTCGCCATCCGGATCCATGTGCAACGCCATTCTGGATTGGGCCGCAAGCGAGGAGATCGGTTTCTCCAAATTCGCAAGCCTCGGCAACCGGGCGGTCATCGATGAAGCGTCCATGCTCCAATTTCTGGCCGAAGACCCCCAGACCAGCGTCATCATCGGGTATCTGGAAGGCATGAACAACGGCCGCCGCTTTGCGCGCATCAGCCAGACCATCACCCACGAGAAGCCGGTCATCATGCTGCAGGCCGGCATGACCGAGCACGGGCAGAAGGCAATTTCTTCCCATGTGGGTGCCCTGACCGGATCGGAGCGGGCCTACCAGACCGCCCTGAAGCAGGCGGGCATCATTCAGGTGGACAATCTCTCCACACTCTTCGATCTGGCGCGCATGTTCGGCACCCAGTCCCTGCCCAAGGGGCCGAATCTGGCCATCGTCACCAATTCCGGAGGAGCCGGGATTCTGGCCGCCGACGGAATGGCCGGGACCAGCCTCATCCTTCCGCGCCTCGGCCGCGATACGGCCGCCCGTCTGGCCGACGTTCTTCCCCGCCATGCACAGACCTCCAATCTTGTGGACATCGGCATGGAAGCCACCCCCGTTCAGTATGCACAGGCTTTGAACACGGTGCTGCACGACCGGCAGATCCAGATGGTCCTGCTGGTCATCGCTCCGGGGCTTGGCGTGGACCTGCCGGCCATCGTGCGCGAACTGGTCGCCTTGCCAAGGGCGGAAGGCAAGACCGTCGCGGTCTGCCTGATCGGCCAGGAAGGGGTGATGGAAGAGAAACGTTTTCTGCAGCGTCACGGCCTGCCCTGCTATTCCAACCCCAAGGCGGCGCTGGCCAGCTTCGAGGCCATGCTTCGCTATGCCGGGTGGAAGACCAAATCCTATCCGGTCGAGGTCTGTTACCGCCGGGACAAGGCCAAGGCCGAGCGTTTTCTGAAAGACTGCCTCGATGTCGGCAAGACCGAGCTGTTCGGCTTTGAAGTGCAGCCCCTGCTCATGGCTTATGAGCTTGGTTTCCCCCGCACGGAGCTTGCCCGGACCAGCAAGAGCGCGGTCAAGATCGCCAAGCGTCTGGCCTGTCCAGTGGCGCTGAAGATTGCATCCCCGCATATCGAGTACAAAAGCGATGTGGGCGGAGTCGAGGTCAATCTGCAGACTTCCGAAGAGGTTCGCCTGGGTTTCATGAAATTGACTTCGCGCGTGCAGCGCCTGCGCAGCGAAGCCTTTGTCTCGGGTTGTCTGGTCCAAGAAATGATTCTCGGCAAACCGGCGGAAGTTTGCATTCGGGTCCAGCGCGATCCGAAGTTCGGTCCGCTGATCCGCTTCGGGCTGTCGGGCAGCCAGGCGGACATTTTCCAGGAGTATTCGATGCGTCTTGCACCATTGTCCCTGGATGACGCCGCCGGAATGATGCGGGAACTCAAGGTCTTCTCCCTGCTCAAGCGGGAGCGTGGGCGCGAGGCGCTGGACTTGCGGGCTCTTGAGGATGTATTGTTGACATTGTCGCAGATGACTCTGGATTTTCCTGAAATTTACACCCTGGAATTCGATCCTGTTCTGGTCACGTCGAGGGGGGCCTGGGTGGCCGGGGCGCGAATGTCTCTTTTGCCTCAGTCTGAATAGTCGGGCCGTGATCGAAAAAATAATTTCGCAGTCCTGATCGGGAGGGAATATGGTAGGAATTTATGTAGGGGCGACGTCCGGTTATTCCGGGAAAAACATGATTGCCATGGGGATCGGGCTCAAGCTGCAAAAAGAGGGCTACCGGGTTGGTTACATGAAGCCGGTGGGTGCCTTGCCGCAGGAAAAGAACGGAGTGCTGGGCGATGCCGACGCGTTTTTCGTTCAGGACATCCTGGGGCTTTCCGAGAATCCCGCCCTGGTCACTCCCGTGGTCGTGGACCAGGATTTCAAGATGAAGGCCTTCACGGGCAAGTGCGAAGATCTGATGCCTCGCATCAAGACCGCCTACGAAGAGCTCGGCAAGGACAAGGATGTCATGATCGTGGCCGGTTCCGGCAGCATGTATTCGGGCAAGTACTGCGGTGTGGACGGGATCAGCGTGGTCAAGTCCCTCGGGATCAAGTCCATCATCATCGATCGCTACGTCAAAGAGCTCAATTACGACTACCTCATCGCCATGAAGGAACTGCTCGGAGAGCAGCTTCTGGGCGTACTTCTGAACGACATTCCCCCGGCTTTCAAGGAAGAGCTTGATTCGCTTCTGCATCCGTTCATGGAGAGCAAGGGTATCAAGATTCTGGGCAAGATCCCGTCCGATCCGCTCATGGGCGCCATCAAGGTCGCGGATCTGGCCGACCGTCTGGGCGGCAAGGTCATTACCGCCCAGGACAAGTCCGAGCGGGTGGTGGAGAATTTTCTGATCGGCACCATGCAGGTCGAAAATTTTATGACCCATTTCCGCAAGAGCAAGAAGTCCGCGATCATCGTCGGCGGAGACCGCTCCGATGTTCAGCTGGTCGCCCTGGAAGGGCAGTGCCAGTGCCTGGTGCTGACCGGCAATCTCTATCCCAACGACATCATCATGACCCGGGCCGAGGTTCTCGAAGTGCCCATCGTGGTCGTTCGCGACGACACCTTCACCGTGGCCAAGAAGATGGAAGCCATCCTGTCGCGGCACAAACTGCGTGACGTGATCAAGATCCAGCACGGCTCCCAGCTGGTTAGCTCCATCATTGATTTCCAGTACATGAAGGAAAGTCTTGGGATCTAAAAACTTCGGACCCCATGCAAAAAGGAAAAAGCCCCGTGAAATCGGGGCTTTTTTTTCGGGTGGCGCGTTCCGGTACTGGCCAGGCAAGGTCTGCCGGAACTCCCTCGCCGGCTTCGTAATGTTTCCCGGCCTTGAACTTTGGGCAGCGGGCAGGGCACTGTCCGTCACGCGGCCGGAAAACAAACGATGCCTGGCTCTGTCAGACAGCTGGCGACCCCTGCCCGGACCAACCGCCATACACCGCAGTGAATCCCGGATCAGGGTTGTTCTTCGATAGACGTGCAGGCGATCGGACCAATTCAAAGCCTCGCTCACTGCCGCGATGTCATTCCCGCGAAGGCGGGGATCCATTTCCTCCGAGTCGGCAGGGCATCGCTTCCGGGTGAAGAAGCCCCGACCCTTGCCTTTCAAACAGTTGTCAGATTTCCCGGATGGCCTGGGTCAGTTTCTTCTGGTCGTCCTTGAAGAGTTTGTAATTGATGGAATCTTCCAGCGCCTGGCGGCTGGCCTCGATGATGTTGTAGGATACGCCCACCGTGGTCCAGCGGCTCTTTTGATCCCCGGATTCGATGAGCACCCGCACCACGGCCGCTGTTCCGCCGTGCCCGTCTTCGCGGACCGATCCGGTCAGGACGCGAACCTTGAAGTCCAGGAGACGCATTTCGCCAAGGTTGGGGTAGAAGCGCTCCAGACCCTTGCGTAGCGCGCAGTCCATGGCGTTGACCGGACCCTTGCCCGTGGCCGCCGTGTGCTCGATCATGCCGCCGACGCGCAGCATGACCGTGGCCTCGGTGAAGGGTTCCATCCCCTCGGTGAAGACCGAGTCCATGATGCGAAAGCTGATCAGCCTGAAATAGTTGCGGGCCCGTCCCAGCACGCGGTTGACCAGGAGTTCGTAGGATGCTTCGGCGGCCGAATATTCGTAGCCTTGGTCCTCGCGGTTCTTGAGTTCGGTCAGCAGCTCAAGGACAAACGGGTCGCCCTTGTCCAGTTCGAATCCATACTGCTTGGCCTTGAAAAGGATGTTGGACTGCCCGGCCAGGTCCGAGAGCAGAATACGTTGCTTGTTGCCGACCAGTTCGGGTTCGATGTGTTCGTAGGTGCGCGGGTTGCGGCGTACGGCGGCGACATGCACCCCGCCCTTGTGCGTAAAGGCCGACTGCCCCGTGTACGGCTGGCGCTTGAAGCAGCGCAGGTTGGCCACTTCGGCCACAAAGGCCGAGGTGTCGGTCAGGCGCTCCAGATGCCCCTCGGGCAGGCAGGAATATCCCATCTTGAGTTCCAGGTTGGCGATGATGGAACAGAGGTTGGCGTTGCCGCAACGCTCCCCGTAGCCGTTCATGGTGCCCTGGACCTGAACGGCCCCGTGCCGGACGGCCGCCAGGGAATTGGCCACGGCCAGCTCACAGTCGTTATGGGCGTGGATGCCCAAGCGCGCTTCGGGCAGGCGTGTGCGCACCGCGTCCATGATGGCGGCGACCTCCTCCGGCAGGGTGCCGCCGTTGGTGTCGCAGAGCACCAGGAGATCCGCGCCGGAATCCAGCGCCGTGCCAAGGCAGGAGATGGCGTAGTCGGCGTTCTTCTTGTACCCGTCGAAGAAATGCTCGGCATCGTAGAAAAGCTCTTTGGCGTGGGGGCGCAGGAAGGCCAGGGAGTCCCGGATGAGTTCGAGATTGCGCTCCAGGGTGATTTTCAGGGCGTCGGTGACGTGGATGTCCCAGGTCTTGCCGAAGATGGTCATCACCGAAGCGCCGGAATCGATGAGCGCGAGCAGATTGGCGTCGTTCTCCGCCGAGACCTTGGCTGCATGGGTTGAGCCGAACGCCGCCAGCCTGGCCGTGCTGAGCTGGTACTGCTGCATCTCCGCGAAAAAGCGTTTGTCCTTGGGGTTGGAGCCGGGCCATCCGCCTTCGATGTAGGCCACCCCAAGCTGGTCGAGCTTGGTGGCGATGCGCAGCTTGTCCTCTGTCGAAAGATTGAGTTCCTCGGACTGGGTGCCGTCACGCAGGGTGGTGTCGTAGATTTGAATGGTGTTCATTGAATTCCTGGCGGTGTCCGCCGGCCGTGTGGCCTGGTGTTCATGGTTGCATGCCCGACGGGCCTGGTTTGTCATTTTTCGCATGAAAAAAAGCCCCCGGACCTTGCGGTCGGGGGCTTTGCTCTTTTGTGGATATCCGCTTGTGCAGACGCGTCACTCCCCCGACCGTGATCCTGGAATCACGGAAATGAGAATAATAATGGAAATGGGGGTAGCGATGTTTTTCATGTTTGTTTCCTGTCTGCGTAGATGAACAATGGAGAATCGATTGTCAAGCTGATCTTTGTCTCCCCGGGGTCACGACAAGAACGCCAGCAGGTTGACGGCGGGCTTTTTTAGGGCCTGTGCATGGTGTCCAGGACGATTTTTGCCGCGCGCGCTGTGGCCCCTCCGTTGCCGAGCAGGGAGGGCAGAGTGCCGAGCTGGTCAAGAACGCGGGCCCGGGACGGTGTATTCTCGATCCATTGCGCCACGGCGGCGGCCAGGGCCGCGGGGTTGGCATCGTGCTGCAGGAAATCCGGGAAGACGGGTTCGCCCAGGATGAGGTTCGGCAGGGAGATGAAAGGCACCTTCACCAGCATGCGCCCCAAAAGATAGGTAAGGGGGGAAAATCTGTAGGCCACGGCCGTGGGCACTTCGAGCAGGGCCGTTTCCAGTGTCGCAGTGCCCGACGCGGCCATGATGGCCCGGCAGGAGCGCATGAGTTCGTAACGGGAGGAGCTTTCGACCAGGGTGACCGGAGTTTTTGAGACCCAGCAGCTGGTGATCAGTTCCCGGTCCATGCCAGGAGCTACGGGCAGCACGAATTCCAGATCGGGATAGCGGACGGCCAGCAGGGCGGCGGCGCGGGAGAAAATGGGCAGCAGGGACGTGATTTCGCGTTTGCGGCTGCCGGGAAGGATGCCGATGCGGTTGTCGTGGCGATGGACATTCATGATCCGGGGCGTTCTGATGGAGTCTAGCAGGGGGTGGCCGACATAGTCGATGGACAAGCCGTGGCGGGCGTAGAATTCGACTTCAAACGGGAGAATGGAGATCAGGCGATCGACGTGGCGGCGCAGGAACGCAACCCGCCCCTCCCGCCAGGCCCAGAGCTTGGGGCTGATGTAATATACGACGGGAATGCCCAGACGCTGCGCGATTCGGGCCACACGGAAGTGAAAATCCGGGGCGTCGATGACCACCACCACATCCGGACGGGATGTTGCCAGCTGGCTTTCAAGGGTACGCAAGAGGCCCATGATTCTGGGGAGTTGTGCCAGGACTTCGGTGAAGCCCATGACCGACAGGGCCTCTGTGCACAGCATGGCCTCGACCCCTTCTTCACGCATGGCCGGTCCGGCCATGCCCAGGAATCTGGCATCCGGGCACTGGTCACGCAGGGCCTGAACCAGAAGCTGGCCATGCAAATCGCCGGAAGTTTCTCCGGCATTTATCCAGATGGTGGGCGTGTGCGTCATGGGATGGCAATAGTTCTTTGGCGTCAAAATAACAAGAAGCCCGAACCCTTGCCCTGTCCGGACCTTTGGAATAGGTGAGGCCATGCGTGAAAATACGGTCATCTTCCTGCACAAATTTTTCTGGGCGTTCTATGTGCTTGCCCTCATCGTCGGTTCCCTGATCCCGGTGAATATGTCCAGCGCACCGGAACAGAGCGACAAGGTTGTTCATTTCCTGGCCTATGCCCTGATGGCTTCTTTTTGGCCCTCGTCCTGGAGACGCTCCTGGCTGACGGCGTTCTGTCTTGCCGGCGGACTTGGATTGCTGCTCGAGTTTGCACAGGGGGCGTTGCCCACGGGGCGTTTTTTCGATCCGTGGGACGCCGTGGCCAACGCCATGGGAGCCGGGGTTGGCGTCGGCGCGGTTTTAGTGTGGTCCCGATCAACGAGGCGAAATTTGTTTGAACGCATGAGGCGCAGGGCATGAGCGCGGCTGAATTGTGGGCGCAGATTCTGTGGCCTCTGTGCAAACTGATTGGCCTTGTTTCCGTGGGACTCTTTGTCGGCAACCTGATCGAGGCCATGCACTGGACCCGTTTCATGGCGCGTCTGGCCAATCCCTTGACCCGTATCGGGCGCATGTGCGAAATTTCCGCCGCCAGTTTTTCCGTGGCCTTTGTTTCCGGCGTCACGGCCAACACCATGCTGGCCGAAGCGTACGACCAGGGCCGACTGTCCCGCCGTGAACTCATCCTCACCAATCTCTTCAACAGCTTGCCGACCTATTTCTTGCACCTGCCGAGCATGATCTTTATCACCGTGCCCATCCTCAAATCCGCAGCTGTGGTCTATCTTGGCATCACAGTGGGGGCGGCGTTGCTGCGCACGGTTCTGATTCTTTTCATTGGCCGGATTCTGCTGACCGGGCTTGACCGCTGCCATGCCATGGACATGCCCGCCCAGGAAAAGCTCGTGGCGCGGCAGGTCTTGCAGAAGACCTGGAGTCGTTTCAGGCGACGCATCAAAAAGATCGTGATGATTACCGCGCCCATTTATGTCGGTGTTCATTTCATGAACAAGCTTGGCATGTTTGCGGTCGTCGAGCATTTTCTGGCCGAGCACATGAGTGCCATGTCCTGGCTGCATCCCAAGGCCATGGGCATCATTGTCTTTCAGCTGGCCGCCGAGTTTTCGGCCGGCATGGCCGCCGCCGGCGCTCTGCTCGACGCCGGGTCCATGTCCGTGCGCGACGTGGTCATCGCGCTCATTGTCGGGAACGTCCTGTCTTCACCCATGCGGGCCTTCCGGCATCAGTTTCCCTACTACGCAGGCATTTTCAGGCCGAAACTGGCCTTGGAACTCATCGTTTGCAGCCAGGGTTTTCGCGTGGCCAGCCTGATTTTCTGCGGAGCCGTGTATTATTGGATGAGTTGAGGGGGGCGTTTCGTGAAGTCGGACCGGGGGGGGAATATATAAAAACCTGGAAAACACGGCTGATTTTGCGATACGCGGCCCGCTGGCGGCATGGCCTTGAGCCCCGCCGGAACTCCCTCACCGGCCTCGTAGAGTTGAATCGTTGCGTGCAGGACAGAAAATCCAGTCGGTACATTCGGCAACGATTCAACAAACGATGCCTGGCTCGGTCAGACAGCCGACGCGTCTCAAGGCCATGCCGCCAGCGGACCTTGAGACCTGTTGGAACGTTCTCGCTGGCCTCGGAGGGATGAAGCGTTGGGTGCAGGGCAAAATATAAAAATTTAAAAAACACGGCTGATTTTGCGATACGCGGCCCGCTGGCGACATGGCCTTGAGCCCCGCCGGAACTCCCTTACCGGCCTCGTAGAGTTGAATCGTTGCGTGCAGGACAACAAATCCAGTCGGTACATTCGGCAACGATTCAACAAACGATGCCTGGCTCGGTCAGACAGCCGACGCGTCTCAAGGCCATGTCGCCAGCGGACCTTGAGACTTGCAGGAACGTTATCGCTGGTTTCGGAGGGATGAAGCGCTGGGTGCAGGGCGGAGAATTCAGCCACTACATCCGGCGGTGATCCGAGACGCGATGGATGACCGGCAAAATGAGAGCCAAAAAAAACCCGGAATTTCCGGGTTTTTTTTGATTTGAATTAACGACGGCGTGGTCCACCGCGATCTCCGCCTCGGTCTCCGCCGCGCGGGCGGTCGTTACGCGGGCGGTCGGAGCGGGGCTGAACCGGTTCGGGTTCTTCACCCAGTTCTTCCAGGATGATGGCCTTGCGGCTGAGCTTGATGCGCCCGGAAGGCTCGATGTCGATGACCCGGACGCGGATGGCGTCGCCTTCCTGAACCACATCCGTCACCACGTTGACCCGGTCGCGGGCAAGCTGGGAGATGTGGCACAGGCCCTCAAGTCCGGGCAGGATTTCGATGAACGCGCCGAAGTCCATGATCTTCTTGACGATTCCGTCGTAGTCCTTGTTCAGCTCGGCCTTCTGGTCGTAGTAGAGGACCATTTCCCGGGCCTTGGCCAGGGAGGTCGAATCCGGAGCGAAGATGGAGATCTTGCCCGAATCGTCGATATCGATGTCGGCGCTCGTGGCTTCGCAGATGGCCTTGATGTTCTTGCCGCCGGGTCCGATGACTTCGCGGATCTTGTCCTGGGAGATGTGCACGATGTCCATCTGCGGAGCAAACTTGGACAGCTCGCCTCTGGGCGCCGCGATGAGCGCTTCCATCTGGTCGAGGATGTGCACGCGTGCGTCCTTGGCCTGGTGCAGGGCTTTCTGCATGACTTCGGCCGGGATGCCCGCGATCTTGATGTCCATCTGGATGGAGGTCACGCCGTCACGGGAGCCCGCGACCTTGAAGTCCATGTCGCCGAGGTGGTCTTCGTCACCGAGAATGTCGGTCAGGACCAGGTACTCGTCGCCTTCCTTGATGAGACCCATGGCGATGCCCGCAATGGGAGTCTTGATGGGCACGCCAGCGTCCATGAGCGCAAGGGTGCCGCCGCAGACGGAAGCCATGGAGGACGAGCCGTTCGATTCCATGATGTCGGAGACAACGCGGATGGTGAACGGGAACGCGTCCGGCGCGGGCAGGACGGGATTCAGGGCCCGTTCGGACAGGGCGCCATGGCCGATTTCGCGGCGTCCGGGAGCACGCAGCATGCGCGCTTCACCCACGCTGTACGGCGGGAAATTGTAGTGCATGAGGAAGCGTCTGGACGTGTCGCCGGCCAGGGTCTCTATGCGCTGCTCGTCGCGGGTGCTGCCAAGGGTGCATGTGCACAGGGCCTTGGTCTCGCCGCGCGTGAAGATGGCCGAGCCGTGGGTGCGGGGCAGAAAACCCACTTCCATGATCAGGGGGCGGACCGTGGTCAGGTCGCGGCCGTCGATGCGGATCTTGTCCTTCATGATGCGCTGGCGGACGATCTTCTTTTCCAGCTTTTCCATGATCTCGCCGACACCCCTGACGCGTTCGGGTGTTTCGGCAAATCTGGCTGCCAGGGCTTCCATCAGATTCTGCTTGACCTTCTTCTTGGCATCGCGGCGATCCATCTTGCCGGGCACTGCCAGGGCTTCGGTCAGGGGCGTGGTGGCGAGTTCGGCCACGACGGCAATCAGTTCCGCGTCCTCGGCCGGGGGAGTGACCGTGAACTTTTCTCTGCCAAGTTCCTTGCGCAGCTCTTCCTGAACATCAAGCAGGGGGCCGAGCTGGGCATGTCCCCAGGCCACGGCTTCGGTCATGATGTCCTCGGACAGGAACTGGGCCCCGCCTTCGACCATGACCACCGCGTCGCGCGAACCGGCCAGGATCATGTTCAACTGGCTTGTGGCGAGCTCGGATGCCGTGGGGTTCAAGAGGAACTGTCCGTCGCGGTAGCCGACGCGGATGGCCGCGATGGGTCCGGCAAAGGGGATCTCGGAGATGTGCAGGGCCGTGGAAGCGCCGAGCATGGCCAGGATGTCGGCGGAGCGCTCCTTGTCCGAGGAGATGACCGTGGCGATGACCTGGATCTCGTTGGTGCAGCCCTTGGGGAAGAGCGGACGGATGGGACGGTCCATGAGCCGGGAGGTCAGGGTCTCGTGTTCGCTGGGGCGGCCCACTTCGCGGCGGAAGTAGTTGCCGGGAACGCGGCCTGCGGAATAGAGCATTTCCTGATAGTTGCAGGTCAGGGGAAGAAAATCCACGACCCGGTCCAGGGCCTGATGGGTGGCCGTGACCAGAACGACGGTGTCGCCCCACTGCACGGTCACGGCGCCGCTGGCCTGGAGCGCGAGCTTGCCGTGTTCGATGATGATTTCACTGTCGCCCATAGGGATGGTGCGTCTGGTGGTCTGAAAAGCTGCCATGATTTGCCTCGTGATGGTTTGGGCACTCCCTGTCGAGGGCAGCGGGCGGCGGGTTTGGTGTTTAGTGCATGGTTCAACCGGGGTTGGGCCATGCACTAAACACAAAACCGCAGGCATGTGATGCTGCCGGGAGCGCGGTTCAAAAAAAGGGCAGGCGGGACCATTGGTCCCGCCTTAAAGCTGTCTACTTGCGCAGACCGAGTTTCGCGATCAGATCGCGGTAACGCTGAATGTCTTTGTTCTTCAGGTAATTCAGAAGCTGTCTGCGTTTGCCGACGAGCTTCAGCAGACCTGTGCGGGAATGGAAGTCCTTCTTGTGACCTTTGAAGTGGTCAGTGAGGTACGTAATCCGTTCGGTCAACAGGGCTACCTGTACTTCAGGAGACCCGGTATCAGTTTCGGTTTTGCCATATTCCTTTACAACTTCAGCCTTGCGTTCAGGGGTTAAGACCACAGCCATATCCTCCGGTTATCATGTTTCTTCCACCTGACCATATCCACTTTGCGAACCAGAGTTTTCAGGCTTGCCAAAGCCCGCGCAGGATGGCCCATGACAGGACTCCCGCGCGCATGCCCGCTTCCATCAGGGCCAGGGGGGCCCTTTCGGCGGAGAGCATGAGAGCCCGGTCCCCTTCCTGGGCCGGATAATCGGGAAAAAGGCTCGTCGGCAGCCATGCCCCATTCTGCACGAGCGCGGCCTGTTCGTGACTGAGCACGAGCTTGGGCCAGTGGGGCAGGGCCTGGGTCATGGGCAGGACAAGCTCATGGAGCTGATCCTTGCTTTCCAGCACTTTTTCCAGATCATGTGCCTGGGCGAGGGTGAACGGGTGGCTTGCCTCCCGCTCCAGTTCGCTGAGCACCGCTCCGCACCCAAGTCGCATCCCCAGGCTGTGGGCCAGGGAGCGGATGTAGGTTCCCGCGGAACAGGTGACTCGAAAATCAAGACTCGGCAGCTCCATGGAGAGCAGCTGCGAATCGAAAATTGTTACATCCTTGACCTTGACCGGAACTTCCTGGCCGGCCCTGTGCAAGGCATACAGGGGCTTGCCCTGGTGCTTGGCCGCCGATACCGGGGGCACTTCCTGGCTGATGGTTCCCTTCCAGCCGAGCACCTCGGCCCGCACTGCATCGGGGTCCAGGTGCTCCCATGGCGCTTCGGCGAGAACCTTGCCTTGCGTATCGTAGCTGTCCGTGGTCTGTCCGAGGATCAGGCGCCCCCGGTAGGTCTTGCGGCCATCGACCAGATAGCCGGCCAGCTTGGTGCCCTGTCCGAGCAGGACCACCAGAACTCCCGTGGCCATGGGGTCGAGGGTACCGGCGTGCCCGATTTTTTTCTGCCCCAGGCGGCGCTTGATCTGATTCAGGCAATCCGCCGAAGTGGGACCTCCCGGTTTATGCAAAACCAGCACCCCGTCAAGTTGTTTCAGTGACGGTGCGCTCATGACTTGCCCAGCTCCTCGGTCACGGCCTGGATCATGGTCGCCTTGGCCTGCTCCATGTCCATGAGCAGGGTCCCGCCGGCGGCGTTGCGATGCCCGCCTCCGCCAAAGCGGAAGGCCACGGTTTGCACGTTGGTGCTGCTTTTGGAACGCAGCGAAAATTTGATGCCCTGTTCTTCCTCGCGCAGGCTGATGGCCACCTGTACCCCGTTTACGTAGAGGACGGTGTTGACCAGTCCTTCGGTATCCTCGGGGCCTGTTCCAGTCTGCTCGAAGAGTTCACGCGTAAAGCAGATGAGGCTGATCTGCCCGTCCGCGTACAGGCGGGCCTGTTGCAGGACAGTGCCGCGCATCTGAAGCTGGCTGAGCTTTCCGGTGGATTGCTTCTGTTCGTGGAAAGGTCCGGGCAAAAGGCCCAGGCGCAGGATTTCTGCGGCCATCTCCAGGGTTTCGGGTCGGGTGTTGTTGAAACAGAAGTCCCCGGTGTCGGAAATGAGCGCCAAATAGACATATTCGCCCAGCAGGCCCACCAGCGGGACTCCCAGCTTTCGGGCCAGCATGCCGACCATTTCGCCCACCGATGACGCACGCTGTTCGACCCAATTCAGGGTGCCGAACATGGGATTGCCCAGGTGATGGTCGATGTTGAACACTTTCTTGGTCTTGAGCCACGGCGCGATGAGTTCTCCGGCCCGTTCGGCGCTGCCGCAGTCCAGAACTATGAGGTTGTCCGGCTCTTCCTCGGGCAAACGGGTCAGGATCTCGCGTTTGGGCGTGAGCCATTCAAAGCGACGGGGGATGCCGGACTCGTTGAAGAGGACCACCTTCTTGCCCAGGGCGTCGAGAAGTTCTCCCATGGCCAGCATGGAGCCCAGGGCGTCGCCGTCCGGGGAAACGTGCGCGAGGACAAGAAAATTGTCCGCGTCCCGCAGTTGCTCAGCTATCTGTTTCAGGAGGGGCATCGTACACCATGTCTTCGAGGAAGGTGTCCCACTTGAATCGCAGGTCCGGGATGCCGCGCAGGTTGAGCTCCTTGCTCAGCCGCGAACGCAGAAAACCCTTGGCATGGTAGAGCGCCTTGGTGATCTCGGGCTCTGCCGCGCGTCCGCGCAAGTGGGTGTAGAGGACCTCGGCAATGCTGAAATCCCGGTTCAGGCGCACTCCGGTGATGGTTACAAGGGCAAGGGTCGGGTCCTCGACCTCCTGAATCAGGAGCGAGGCCAGGACCTGCATGATCTGATCGCCCATCTGTATGGCGCGTCTCGAATTGCTTCTTTGCATAAAAAATCAGGCTCCAAATACGTCCATGTCGGCATGGACAAGCTCGTCGGCGGTGGAAGCTTCCACCATGGCCAGTACTTTGGACAGTCGGCTGTGTACGTGCGCCGTATCGTTGGAGACCGTGACCACCCCGAGAACCAGGACCTGATGGGAATCCTGTGATTCGGTTTCGGCCACGGCAACATTGAAGGTGTTGCGCAGCTTCTGCTTCAGGCTGTTGGCGCTTTTTCGCTTTTCCTTCAAGGAAAAAACGCCGTGCAGGCGGAATTCCAGGCGCAGGGTGCCGATGATCATGGCCGTGTACCGTTCGTAAATCCAACGTGCTGAAAAAAATGAACGGCATGGATTCCCGTCTGAGCAGGGATGACGCACCGGCCGTTCGCGTCACTTCCGTGTCATTCCCGCGCAGGCGGGAATCCATGCCTTTTGTTTCCGCTTTCTTGAGGACCGCAGCCGGTCCTCAAGGGGCGCCCGGCCCTAGATGGTCCGGGCTTCCTCGACCAGTTCAAAGGCTTCGATGATATCTCCGGACTTGATATCATTGAAGTTCTCCAGGCCCGCACCGCAGTCGTAGCCCTTGGTCACTTCCTTGGCGTCATCCTTGAATCGCTTCAGGGAGCTGAGCTTGCCGGTGTAGATGACCACACCGTCGCGCAGCAGACGGACGTTGGCGTTGCGCTTGAGCTTGCCGTCACTGACCATGCAGCCTGCGATATTGCCGATCTTTGGCACGCTGAATACCTGCTGCACGTCGGCCTGGCCGAGGTACACTTCCTTGATGTCGGGAGAGAGCATGCCGGACATGGCCGCCTTGATGTCATCCACGAGCTTGTAGATGATGTCGTAGAAGCGGATGTCGACCTTTTCCTGCTCCGCCACTTCCTTGATCTTGGCCGTGGGACGGATGTTGAACCCGATGATGAGGGCGTTGGAGGCCGATGCCAGCAGAATGTCGGATTCAGTGATGGCCCCGGCGCCGCCATGGATGAGGGCGATCTTGATCTCGTCCGTGGACAGCTTGCGCAAGGCCTCGGAGATTGCTTCAAGGGAGCCCTGCACGTCGGCTTTCAAGAGCAGGTTCAGGTTCTGGGCCTCTTCGCCGGCCTTGGTGGCCAGGAAGCTTTCGAGGGTGACCTTGGATTCCTTGGCCAGTTCCTTGTCGCGATGCTTGACGCGGCGTTCTTCGGCGATCTTGCGGGCAACCTTCTCGTCCTTGACGATGACGAACTCGTCGCCTGCTTCGGGGATGCCTTCAAAACCCTGGATCTCCGTCGGGATGGCCGGTCCGGCGGTCTTGATCTGTCGGCCCTGGTCATCGAACATGGCGCGGACCTTGCCACTGATCAGGCCGCACACGAAGGCGTCGCCCTGGGTGATCTGGCCTTCCTGGATGAGAACCGTGCCCACGGGGCCGCGGCCCTTGTCCAGCTTGGCTTCGACCACGTGGCCGCGGCCGGGCTTGTCCGGGTTGGCCTTGAGGTCGAGCACTTCGGCCTGCAGCAGGATAAGTTCGAGCAATTCGTCCAGGCCTTCGCGCTTCTTGGCGGAGACGTGGGCGAAGATGGTATCGCCGCCCCAGTCCTCGGGCATGAGTCCAAGATCGGACAGTTCGCGCTTGACGCGGTCGGGGTCGGCCCCTTCCTTGTCCATCTTGTTCACGGCCACGACGATGGGCACGCCCGCCGCCTTGGAGTGGCTGACGGCTTCCTTGGTCTGCTCCATGACGCCGTCATCGGCGGCCACGACCAGGACGACGATGTCCGTGACCTTGGCGCCACGGGCGCGCATGGTGGTGAACGCCTCATGGCCGGGGGTGTCCAGGAAGACGATCTCGCCGCGTGACGTGGCCACGTGGTAGGCGCCGATGTGCTGGGTGATGCCGCCGGCTTCGCCCGATGCCACGCTGGTGGAGCGGATGGCGTCCAGGAGCGAGGTCTTGCCGTGGTCGACGTGGCCCATGATGGTCACGACAGGGGGACGGGGCTTCAAGTCCTCGGCCTTGTCGGCCTCCTTGGGCAGCAGGAAGTCGTCTTCGGAGAATCCGGCCCTTTCCACTTCATATTTGAATTCGGCAGCCAGGAGCAGGGCCGTGTCGAAATCCAGGGACTGGTTGATGGTGGCCATCACACCCAGGGAAAAGAGCTTTTTGATCAGGTCCTGGGCCTTGATGCCCATCTGATGGGCCAGGTCGGTCAGCCTGATGGTGTCGTCGATGCGAATCTTGCGCTTGGACGCCTTGAGCGGCTGCGTGTTCTGTGCCTGGGCCCGGGCTCCACCGGCTCTGCGAGCCTCGGCACGCTGGGCCTTCTTGCCCTTGCCCATGGAGAATTCTTCCTTGCGGTACAGATCGGCTGCCTCCACCGTGCGGCGACCCTTCTTTTTCTTGCCGCGGCTGTCCTTGGTACCCTCGGTTTCAGGGGCGGGACGTGGCGGAGCTCCGAGGTTGGCCGGTCCGGAGGGACGCGGAGCGCTCGGGCGCTGACCACCGGGGCCGCCGGGGCCACCTGGGCCGGAAGGACGTCCGCCCGGTCCGGAGGGACGCGGGGTATAGCCTGCCGGACCCATGGGGCGCGCTGCCGGTCCCATGGGACGAACCGGCTGGCCGTCCACGCGGGTGTCGGGAAATTCGACGATGGTGGGCCGGGAGATGATCTTGACCTGAACGGACGGAGGAGCGGGCTTGGCTTTTTTGGTCTTCTTGCGGGCGCGCTTGGCTTCCTCGGACTCGCCTTCGGTTTCCGCGGTTGTCTCGTCTCCGGCTTCACCGGGAGTCTCGGCAGGTGCCTGAACGGTCTTTTCGGCGGTTGCGGCATCGGCATCGGCCGATTCAGCGGCCACCGGCTCGGCAGGGACCTCTTCGACGGAAACCGGAGCTTCGGCGATCGGAGCCTCGGCCACAGGCGTCTCTTCCTTCGCGGATTCCTCGGGCGCGGCCTTGGCGCTGGAGACTTCCTCGATGATGCGCGCCGGGGTGACGATGACCGCCCTCGAAGGCTTGCGCGCCGTGGACTTCTCGGTCGCCTCGGCCGTTTCAGTCACAGTCTTGGCTGGCGCTTCTGCCGGGGTCTCGGCGGGAGTTCCGTCCTTGGGCTGTGCTTCGCCGTCCGTTTCCGGGGTTTCGGCCTCGGCGGCAGAGACCTTGTGCCGCTTGCGCACGATGACGCCAGAGGTGGCGCGCGTGTCCACGACCTGGGGCGCGGCGGCCCGGTTCTGGTGGTGATTGCGGACCTGTCCGACTTCTTCGTCGGTCAGGCTGCTCATATGGCTCTTGGCCGGGATTTTGAGTTCCCGCAATAACGTCATCAAATCCTTGCTGGAGATATCAAGCTCCGTGGCAAGGTCTCTCACCCGCAATCTAGTGGACATGCCCAACCCCCTTACATTTCTTCTGCCAGCCCTTGAATCGCTCGAATTTGTTCCGGCACGCCGCATCGCGGCAAAGATAAAAACCCCGTCCCGGTGTTTTTCCGGTGCTGTCAGCGGTCAGAGTGAGCTCTCCGTGAACAGGGCAGGTAAATCTATATAGTTCTTCTTTGGAAAAGCGCTGCCTGCAAATCACGCACATGCGTATAGGCCCTTGCGCGCAGGCGGTCTTGTCGTCCGCTGGGATCATCTATGCTTCGTCTCCGTCCGCGTAATCAGCATCTTCCCCTTCGACCGCGCCTTTTGTTTCCGATTCCTCGGATTCTTCCGGGGTTTCTTCCCGGTTCTGGCTGATGAGGAGGTTCAATGCTCCGCGCAGGGCGCCGATGTTTTCTTCACTGATGCCCTGGATGTCGAGCAATTGCTCGTTGGTGCAGGCGGCCATGGCTTCAAGGGAATCGAAGCCGGCTTCGGTGAAGTCCGCAACGGAGACCTGGGCCGCGCTAGCCAGCTGTTCCAGCAGGTGGCGGTTCTTGTGCACCTTGTTGAAGCGGCTGTTGGTGAAAATGTCGATCTTCCAACCCAGAAGCTTGGCCGCGAGCTTGACGTTCTGGCCCTTCTTGCCGATGGCCGGGGTCAGCTGATCCTCGGGTACCACGACTTCCAGGGATTTTTCCTCGTCGTCGATGGCGATCTTGGAGATGCGTGCCGGGGACAGGGCGTTGGCCGCGTAGGTGGCGATGTCCGGGCTCCAGAGCACGATGTCGATGCGCTCGCCGCGCAGTTCCTGCACGATGCTGTGGATGCGCGAGCCGCGGATGCCGACGCAGGCGCCGACCGGGTCGACGTTGGAATCCTGGGACAGGACGGTGACCTTGGCGCGCAGGCCCGGGTCACGGGCCACGCCCATGATGTTCACGGTGCCGTCGGCCACTTCGGGCACTTCACGGCGGAAAAGGGCGGTCATGTACTCGGGATCGGAACGGGTGATGATGATCTGCGGCCCGCGTCCTTCCTTGCGTACGTCGATGATGAGTCCCTCGACCCGGTCGCCCTGACGGAAGCGTTCACGCGGGATCTGCTTGTCCTTGGGCAGGAGGGCCTCGGTCCGGCCGAGGTTGATGATCCAGCCGGAACGGTCACGACGCTGGATGATGCCGCTGACGATCTCGCCTTTGCGGTTCTTGTATTCCTCGAAGATGATTTCCTGTTCGGCGTCGCGCATGCGCTGGATGATGACCTGCTTGGCGCTCTGGGCGGCGATGCGGCCAAGATCCTCGACCTGCAGGCGAAATCCGATGGCGTCGTCAAGCTCGACGTTGGGGTCGTGCTTGACTGCTTCGACCATGAGAATCTCCGTGTCGGGATCCTCGACCTCTTCGACCACGATTTTGAACTGGTAGACTTCGATCTCGCCGGTCTCTTCATTGAAGGTGACCTCGATATCCATCTTGTCACCGTATTTTTTGGTCACGGAGGCCCGAATGGCTTCTTCCAGTGTGTCGATCAGCATTTCACGGTCGATGCCCTTGTCCTTGCTGATCTGGTCGATGGCTTTTTTGAGTTCCAAATTCATGAACGTCCTCCGTTCTCCGTGCGGAAACAACCCGCCGTATTCCGAAATTTATCGTTTCTTGCCCTGATCAAAGGGCTCGTAGACGAGGTTGGCCTTGCCCACATCGTCCCAGTTCAATTCAAATGTATTGCTGTCGTCGGTCAGCGTAAACATGGGCGGTTCGACACCGAGCAGACGCCCCTTGAAATTTTTTCTGCCCTCAAGCGGGTTTTCCATGCGGATGCGCACCGTCTGCCCCACATGGGCCTGCAGCTGCTCCAAGGAGAAAAACGGCCGCTCAAGGCCGGGCGAGGACACTTCCAGTGTGAATGCTCCGGGAATGATGTCCTCCACGTCCAGGGCCAGGCTCAGATGTCTGCTGACCTCCGAGCATTCGTCGATGCCGACCCCGTGTTCGGAGTCCAGATAGACCCGTACGATCTTGTGCCGTCCCCCGGCCGCGAAAAGCAGGTCGATGCCCCAGACTTCGAGGTCCCGGGCCTGACACAGGGGAGTCACCATTTCCATGAGCCGCGCGTGTATTTCGTTTTTGTCCATCTTATAAGCCTATCGGAAAAAAAAAGGTGGACCACGAAAAGGCCCACCCCCATCAGCTACCGAAAATCAGTATGACCACATACAGGAGTGGAGCGGGTGACGAGGGTCGAACTCGCGACTCCAAGCTTGGGAAGCTTGTACTCTGCCATTGAGCTACACCCGCTCTGCAACCGTTTCCCTTGCATGAGTGGGGGGATGGCAGTCAAGTGTTTTTTTCCCGTGGCCCTTGTGAACCCGGCGATCATGCATTTCAAGTGGCCTGGTATTTGCTCAATGAGCGTTACCAAGGAGGACCCCCCATGCAAGACAGCAGTTATAGCGCCGTATTCGGGGCTCTTACACAGCAACATCGACTGGATAGCATCGCCAATAATTTGGCTAACGTGAACACCACGGGTTTCAAGAGCGAAAAACTGGCCTTTCGGGATACCTTTCGCCGCTATGCCCATGACATGGTCGACCCTAACACCACTCTGAACGAGAAGGTACCCTGGCCGCAGCCCAATCTTTTGGCGCAGCCCAGGATTTCCGAGGCGGTCATCGACATGTCCCAGGGACCAATGAAGAGCACGGGCAACCCGCTTGACCTGGCCATCGCAGGGGACGGTTTTTTCCGGGTCCAGACGCCCGAAGGGGAATTCCTGACCCGTCAGGGCGTGTACCATCGCTCGGCCGAGGGTTTTGTCGTGGACGCCCACGGCAATCAGCTCCTGGGCCAGGGCGGCCCCCTGCAGATAGCGGAAGGGGGAGCCGTGCTGGTTGACGCCGACGGCGGGTTCTCCGTTGACGGCGAACTTGTCGATACCATCGATCTGGTTCGCGTCGAGGACCCTCGCGTTCTGGAAAAGGTGGGCAATTCCCTGCTGCGCATCCGCCCGGGTGCGGAGGCACAGGCCATCCCGGCCGAGGATTCTACCGTGGAGCAGGGCTTTCTGGAGGCGGCCAACGTGAACGTGGTCTCGGAGATGGTCAACATGATCGAGGCCATGCGTGCTTTCGAGGCCTACCAGAAGATGATCAGCGGCTCGTTCGAGCAGGACAAGAAGGCCATCGCAGAGGTCGGTGCGCCCAGATAATATCCCTAGGCTTGCCGCCCGCGACCTGATCGCGGGACGCAGGATGGGCGCGGGTGATCCCGCAAGGAGAAGAAGATATGATTCGCGCTTTATGGACCAGCGCCTCGGGCATGATCGCCCAGCAGCTCAATCTCGATGTCACGGCCAATAACCTGGCCAACGTGAACACCACCGGGTTCAAGAAGAACAGGGCCGAGTTCGAGGATCTCATGTACCAGAACATGAAGATCGCGGGCTCTTCAAACCAGGAAGGCGATCGCCTGCCCGTGGGCATGCAGGTCGGCATGGGCGTGCGGCCCGTGTCCGTGCACAAGATATTTTCGCAGGGCGATTTCCAGAATACGGGCAACCAGCTCGATCTGGTCATTGAGGGCGACGGGTTTTTCCGCGTCGATCGCAGCGGCGAGGAGTCCTACACCAGAAGCGGCGCCTTCAAGCTCGACAGCGACGGACGCATCGTGACCGACAACGGGCACCCCCTGCAGCCTGAATTCATCGTCCCGCCAGAGACGCAGAACATCGTCGTGACCGAGGACGGCCGTCTGACCTGCGTGGACAAGGCCGGAGCGGAGATCGCCGGCACGGACATTCCGGTCTACACCTTCGTCAACCCTGCCGGTCTCAAGGCCATGGGGCGCAACCTCTATGTGCAGACCGACGGATCCGGCGAGGCGGTGGAGAGTGTGCCCGGAGAGAACAATGCCGGCACCCTGGCCCAGGGATTTCTGGAGATGTCGAACGTTGAGATCGTGGAAGAGATGGTCAACATGATCGTGGGCCAGCGCGCCTACGAGGCCAACTCCAAGTCCATCACCACGGCCGACACGATGCTGCAGACCGCCAATCAGCTGAAGAGGTAGCTCATGCGTTTTTTCGTGGCTCTGTTCGTTCTTCTGCTCTGTCCCTGCTTGGCCGTGGCCCAGGGCCGGCTGATCGTGGCCGGGGCCGTGTGCGTGGACGGACCGGCCATCACCCTGAACGATCTGGCCCGCGCCGAGGGCGAGGACGCCAAGGCCATCCTGGCAGGCATCGGAACTGTACCACTTTTGGCCTCTCCCAAATTCGATGGTGCAAGGGCCAACCTCAATGGGGCCAGGCTCCGGGATCTGATCGTGCAGCGCTTCGGGACGGCCCTGCCGTCCGTGGACGTTCCCGATCAGGTTCAGGTCCAGCGCGGGGGACAGGTGCTCAGCTCCCTGTCCCTGCGGCCGGCCATCGACAAAATTTTGACGAATGCACTGGCCCATCACGGGGGCGAAGTGGAAATCCGCGAGTATCGCATGGCGGACTATCTCTTTCTTCCGGAAAAGGAGCCGATTCAGGTCCGTGTCATTCCCGTGGGCACTCCCGCGCCGGGGCGGATCAGCCTGCGCCTTGAGGCCGTGACCGAGGACGGGCGCCCGGTGCAGAGCTTCACGGGCACGGTTTTCGCCGATGTCTGGAAGACCGTGCCTTGCGCCGCCCGCGTCCTGAACAGGGGCGACATCCTGGAGCCGGGCCTGGTGGGCTTTGCGCGCAAGAATCTGGCTTACATGGCGCGAGCGCCCTGGGATGGAGGCAATCTGCCCCTGCGCATGACCGCGGCGGTGGGCGAGGGGCAGGTCATCAGTGCCGACGCGGTGGAATTCATTCCCGTGGTGGCCAAGGGGCAGATTTTGACCCTTGTCTATGCGGGGCAGACACTCAAATTGACCGTGCCGGTCGAAAGTCTCGAGGACGGCGGCATCGGCAACACCATCCGGGTCCGAAACATGCAAAGCCGCAGAGTGGTGGCCGCGCAGGTTGTCGACGCAGAAACGGTGCGTGTGCCGTAGGCTGGGAGGAAATATGCAGAAAAAATTCTTTATGTTCACGCTGGCCGTGCTGGCCATGACCGGATGCCGGACCACAGGCCGTCCGCCCATGCCCGCGGCCGTGGTCACGCCTCCTCCCCAGGAGCGGGTGGCCGAGGCCCAAAATCCGGGTTCGCTCTTCGATCCGGACGGGGCGACCATGCTCTTTGCCGACGCCAGGGCCAAAAGGGTCGGCGACATCCTGCTCATCAAGGTCGTGGAGACCACGCTGTCCAAAAGCAAGGCTTCGACCACGGCCGACAGGGCGAGTTCCATGGATCTGGGCGTGAGCGCCTATCTGGGTCAAAAACAGCTGCCGTTGATTCCCGATGCGACCGTGGGACCAGAGTCCCTGGTCAGTGCCAAGTCCACCAGCGGATTCGAGGGCGACGGCGAAACCAAGCGCGAAAGTTCCCTTACCACCACCGTGGCCGCCCGGGTGACCCGGGTTCTTGGCGGCGGACTCATGGAAGTGGTCGGGGCCCGCGAGACGCGGGTCAACGGCGAGACCCAGATCGTGCTGGTGCAGGGTGTGGCCCGGGATCGAGACATCGACGCCGACAATACCATCATGTCCACCAGTCTGGCCGAAGCGCGCATCGAACTTTACGGCGAGGGCGTCCTGGCCGACAAACAACGCCCCGGGTGGCTTGCGAGGATACTTGACAATGTGTGGCCATTCTAAAACCAGACGCTTCGCTTTCCTGCTTCTCGCCCTTGGCCTGACCATGGGCCTGGCCATGCCGGCCGGGGCCGTGCGTCTCAAGGATATCGCCAGCTTCGGCGGGGTGCGTTCCAACGATCTCGTCGGCTACGGACTGGTGGTCGGCCTGCCGGGAACCGGAGACAAGAGCAGTTCGCAGTTCACGATCCAATCCATGGCCAATATGCTTGAAAACATGGGGGTCAAGGTCGACCGGGCAGCGCTCAAGCCCAAAAACGTCGCAGCGGTCATGGTCACGGTCAAGATGCCGGCTTCGGCCAGACCGGGGTCCCGGCTCGACGCGACAGTATCCTCCGTGGGGGACGCGTCCTCGCTGCTTGGCGGCGTGCTGCTCATGACCCCGCTCAAGGGCATTGACGGCAGCATTTACGCCCTGTGCCAGGGCTCCCTGGCCGTGGGCGGGTTTTCGGCCGGAGGAGATGCGGCCACGGCGACCAAGAACATCACCACCGTGGGTCGCATCCCCGGCGGCGCGGTGGTCGAGCGCAGCGTGCCCTTCAGCTTCAATGAGCAAAAGGACATCACCATCCAGCTGGGCGTGGAGGATTTTTCCACGGCCAAGCAGGTCGCGGACAGCCTGAACAAGGCCATCGGCGGCCAGTACGCCCACGCCCAGGACGCCTCTTCCATAAGGCTCGGAATTCCTCCCCAGTATCAGGGGAACATCGTCGCGCTCATGGCCTCTCTTGAGAATCTGGAAGTACAGCCCGACAGCCGGGCCAAGGTGGTTGTCGATGAAAAGACCGGCACCGTGGTTCTGGGTTCCAACGTCACCCTGTCCCGGGTTGCCGTTTCCCATGGCAACCTGAACGTGGTCGTGTCCGAGCAGCCCCAGGTTTCCCAGCCTGGAGCGTTCTCCCCGGGTCAGACGGCCATCACTCCGTCCACCGAGATCGGCGTGCGCGAAGAGCAGCGGAGACTCGTCCTCATGGCCGGGGCTTCCATCCAGGAGCTGGTCGATGGCCTGAACGCCATCGGCGCCACTCCCCGGGACCTCATTTCCATTCTGCGGACCATGAAATCGGCGGGCGCCCTGCATGCCGATCTTGAGGTCCTCTAGCCAGCGGAGGCGGCATGAACGAGATTATCACCACGGGCCTGCCCGAACCTGATCCGACGCAAAGCCTGCAGGAACGCCTGCGGGATCTGCGCTCCCGGGTGCAGCCCGAAAAGGGGCTGGATGAGGTCAAGCTCAAGAAGGCCTGCCAGGATTTCGAGGCTGTGTTCATCGGCCAGATCTGGAAGCAGATGCGCGCTTCCGTACCCAAGGAAGGATTGCTTCATTCCAAGGAAGAGGAGAGCTATCTGTCCATGTTTGACCAGGAGCTCTCGGTCAAGATGTCGCAAAGCGGGGGCATCGGCTTGTCCGACATGCTCTATGCGAATCTTTCCGAGCGCTTGGTCAATGCCAGCCGCGACACGACATCGACGGCTCCCTTGCATCCCCTGAACGTGCCGGGTCGCGGCAAGGCTCCGTCCGGGACGCAGGCCGCGGCAGTGCCCCCGCGTACGTTGGCCGCGATCACGGCCCAGCATGAGGCCGAGATGCTGGCGCGAAGTATCGAGCAGAGGTCGCAGTCCGGAGAAGCTCAGACGAAGATCATGCCCACGGATCTTGAGGATGCCCTGCGCGTTGTGCGCATGGATGGCGAGGATGGCCCTTAGTGTTTATGACCACGGGGAAATTCTTGCCGGTGGGCAGGGCGCTGGAGCCTGTGTCCGGGACGGGAAAGGGCCTCTGGCGCAGCCTTTGGAGGGTCTGATGCATGCTGGTCGGCATTTTGCAATGATCAGGAAAATGAAGGGTGCGCCAAGCAGGGATTTCCTGCCTCGGCCTTAATTTTCACTACCGCCCAAGTGTAAGGAAGCACGATATGCAACAGATCATTCTCGGCAGTCTCATTCGTCAGGCAAAAGGCACAGAGCTTCTCTGCCAGCTCCTGCGCGAGGAATACTCCTTGCTGCGGGCGGGCGCGCCGGATCAGGTGACGGGACTTGAGATGTGCATCCAGGACCTGATCAGGCAGCTCGTGCGCGAACGCGAGGCTCTGGTCCATCGCCTGCAATCGGCGGGCATGACCAATCTGGCTGTTTTTCTGGAGACCCTGTCCGCCGCGGACAGGCGCATCTTTGAAACGTGGCGGGCCAAGATCATCACGCATGAGCAGGACAGCGGCCATCTGGCCTCGATCAACGCCGATCTGGCCATGGCCCTGTGGAAGCAGAGCGGCGTGCTGCTCAGCCATTTTCAGAATCAGGTCGCACCGAGGGAGCGCAACACCTACTCGGCCAAGGGGACGTGGAAGGACCGCACGGCCACGGCGACTCTGGTGCGCGGGAGGCTCTGATGCCCGGCATCGCATCCCTGTTCAATATCGGGAAGCAGTCCCTTTTTGCCAACCAGTCGGCCATCGAGGTCGTCGGCAACAACATTTCCAACGCCAATACCGAAGGTTACAGCCGTCAGGCGGTGCGATTCGAGGATGGCTACTACATCAATTACACTCCGGGCCAGCTCGGTACAGGGGTCAACGCGGCCGAAGTCATCCGTTATTTCGATGAGTTCACCGAGATCCTCTACAACACCAAGAGTTCGGAGCAGCAGCGCTGGCAGAAGCTTCACGAGAATCTGCAGAACGTTGAAATGATTTTCAACGAGTCCAACGCCGAAGGGGTCAATGCGGCGCTGTCCGCGTTCTGGGCCGACTGGCAGACCCTGTCCACCAATCCTGAGGATACGAGCGTGCGTGCGGCCCTGCTCGGACACGCTTCCAACCTGGAGCAGGCCATCGGGGTCGTCCAGGGGGATTTGCAGCGATTGCAGGGGCAGACGGACGACACCATCGATGCGGAAGTCAAGGAAATAAACACCCTTCTGCAAAGCATCGCCGAGCTGAACAATCAGATCACCGTGACCGAAGAGACGGGCAAGAACAACGCCAACGGCCTGCGCGATCAGCGTGCGACCCTGGTTCGTGATCTGGCCGAGAAGATCGACATCAATTACATCGACAATGGCCTTGGCAACGTGACCATCACCACCAAGGCCGGCCATACCCTGGTCGATGGCACAAGCGCCTTCAGGCTGGCTTTCGAGTCAGCTCCGTTTTCCGCCTCTCTGGACAGCGCCTCGACGTTTACAGGGGACGTTTCGTTCGATGGCAAGAGCTCCAGCGAGTACACGCTTGAAATCGTGAACGGCGGGCTAATGTCTGACGGCGGCCTGACTTTCAAGGTTTCCGTGGACGGGGGCAAGACTTGGCTCAAGGACGAAAATGGAGTGGGTGTCTTCACGATCACGGATGAGGGAGTGCTGCTGCCCGACGGGAAGGGTTCCGTGCTTTTTTCTCCCAAGGCCGGTGATACGCTTACTAAAGGGGACCGTTTTCAGATTCTGCCCAATAAATCGGTTTTCTGGTATGAAACTTCCGCTTCCAAGATCAACATCACCCCGCAGGTCCTGAGCAACGGGGAAGACAACGAACGCCGTCTGACCGGCGGCAGCCTGGCCGGGTATTTTCAATTTCGGGATTCGAGCATCGGTGGCTATCTTGAAAAGCTCGACGCTTTCGCCAAGAGCCTGGCCTGGGAGGTCAATCGGCTTCATTCCCAGGGCACGGGTCTTGAGCGCTTCGAAGAGGTCACCGGCACGTACGGTTTGGTGGACAAGGATGCCGATCTTGGCGTCGACGCCGGGTTGATCTTTGGCGAAAAGCTGGAGAGCGGCAACCTCATGATCGGCGTTTACGACAAGGACACCGGGGCGATGGTGCAGTTTCAGGGCCTGGATTTCAATAACACATTGGCCGGAATCCAGAATTTCGATCCTACCGAGCACAGTCTGCAGGACGTGGTCGACGCAATCAACAACACCTTCGGCGCGCTCACCGCTTCGGTGCTGGACAATCATCTGCAGATCAGTTCCGACGCCGATCATGATTTCGCATTTGGCTCCGATACGACGGGACTCTTGGCCGCGCTTGGCATCAATACGTTTTTCGAGGGCTCCGACGCCAGAACCCTCTCGGTCAACAACAGCGTGCGCAGCAATTCTTCCCGCATCAACACCGGCCACATCAACGGCGCCGGGGAGATGAACGAGGGCGACAACACCACGGCCGCCGCCATCGCTGCCTTGCAGACCAAGGCCGTGAGCACGCGCACCGTGATCGAGGGCACCTCGCGCCAGACCTTGGGGGAATATTATTCTACCCTGGTCGCCAAGGCCGGATCGGACACGCAGTCCGCGAAGTTCAATGCTGAATACCAGGAGGCCCTGGCCAACGATTTGAGGTCGCGCCAGGAATCCGTCTCGGGCGTGAACCTGGACGAGGAAATGACCAACCTGATCAAGTTTCAGCATGCCTACACGGCCGCTGCCAAGCTGATCACCACGGCCGAGTCCATGCTGGAAGTACTTTTGGGACTCAAGAACTGATGGAGGCGAACCATGCGCGTATCCCTTCGTAACCAGTACAGCAATTTTCTGTACAATCTGCAGGACACCCAGTCCAAGCTCATGGATTTGAACATGCAGGCTTCCAGCCAGAAGCGCATCAACAGGCCCTCCGATGATCCGGTGGGTACAGCCCGCGTGCTCAACTATCGGACCTCGCTGTCATCCATCGACCAGTACCGCACCAATATCGACACGGCCAAGGGCTGGCTCGGCCTGGCCGACGAATCCATGATCCAGGTCAGCACCATTTTGACCAAACTCAAGGGGCTGGCCGAACAGGGCGCTTCCGGGACAATGACCGCTTCTGACCGCGAGGCGACTTCCTACGAGGTCCGTCAGCTTTTCAGCCAGCTGGTCAATCTGGGCAACACCCGTTTCGAGGGCAACGCCATTTTTGGCGGCCAGAAATTTGACGAGAGCGCCTTCGAGGAGGCGCTCATGGTTTACGACCAGGACGGCAACAGCCTTGGCCTGGCCACGGGCCTGGCCAGTCACAGCTTCGTAGTCCAGTTTCTGGGGGCCGAAGGGACGGTCGTCCCTGTGAGCGGGGCGCCGGATTGCCGGTTCAGCAAGGACGGGGGCGCGACCTGGGAAACTGGGACATGGGACGCCAACGGGACGTTGAATTTGGGCGGGGTTAGCGTGAATCTGCCTTCAAACTATGAAGTGACGCTTTCGCCTCCCTCCAACACCTCGGTGTCGCAGGGCTCTTGGCTGACTATCGCGCCCACGGCGGTGTACAAGGGCGATCACGAGTCCCAGTCCGCGGTGCTTTATACAGCGGGTGATCCCGACGTTGTCGCCCAGCCTCTTGGTGGGTTCGAGAAGGATGTGACGGTGTCCGTCGCGGCGGCGGGGGCGAATCTGGACATCACCGTTTCGGCTGAGGTCAATGGGACGACCGAGTCATGGACCACCACGATTCCGAATTCGACCTCCTGCATAGTGAAGACGCCTTACGGCCAAGTGCGGTTGTCCGGCGCTGATCTCGACGGAGCTGCATTTGACGTAAAAGCCGGATCCACGGGCGTCATTCAGATGGGGGCGGCGGTCAACGCCGAGGGACGCGGGCTTTTCACCAGCGACGTCATGGTCCGCATCGACAATGACCCTTCGGTGGATATTGGCGCCGGGACCCTGAATTACTCGTACAGCATCGACGGCGGTGTGAATTGGGACACGGGGCACAAGGCCGCAAATACCAGCGCCACGGCAGAGCTGCTGGTGCCCGGAGGCAAGCTGGTGCTTACGGCACGGGGTGCCGAGGATACGCTCGTCAAGAACGCCCAGTTCGTCATCCATCCCCAGACGGCGGCCCACAACGTGGAGATTTCCGCCGGGCAGTATTTGCAGCTCAACAATGTCGGAGCGGAAATTTTTGGTGGCTACTATGAAAACGGGACTCAGCCGGTGTTCTCGGATTCCGACGTGGGCAAGAACATCATGGTCACCGTGGGCAAGCTGGTGGCCGCGCTTGAAAACAATAACCAGCAGGGCTGCGCCGAGGCGCTGGACGGCCTGAAGACCGGCCACGAATATTTCACCACCCAGCTGGCCTCCGTGGGTGCGCGGGAAAACCGGCTCGACGTGGCCGACACCGTTCTCTCCGGCCTCAAACTCAACGAAACCGAGCGCATGAGCAATGTGGAGGACGCGGATCTGGCCACGCTTCTGACGGAGCTGGCCAACCAGCAGCTGTCTTATGAGGCGGTCCTCAAATCCTCGTCCATGATCATGAAGATGAGCCTGGTCAATTATCTGTAGGAAGGGGTTATGCTCATACTCTCTCGTCGCCCCGGAGAAAGCGTGCATGTGGGTGATGACATCAAGATCACTATTTTAAGCATCAAGGGGCAGCAGATCAAGCTGGGCCTCGAAGTGCCTGAACACATGCCGGTCTACCGGGAAGAAATCTACCTCAAGGTGCAGACCCAGAACGCCTCGGCCCTGGAACTCGACAACAACGATCTGATGATGGCGGCAGCAATATGGACAAGCAAAGACAAACAATAAATTCACGCATCGGGCAGCTGGTCATCTCCGCGGACAAGACCATCCGGTTTCCTCGCGGCATCATCGGCTTCGAGTCCCTGCGGGAATTCGCCCTGGTGGAGTTCAAGCCCGGAACCCCCTTTCATTTCCTGCAAAGCATGGAAGTGCCGAGCATGGGCATGATGCTCGCCGACCCTTTCTCCTTCTTGCCGAACTATGAGATTCGGCTGGCCGCGGCCGAGGAGCGGATTTTGAAGGTGCGCAGCATCCACGACCTGGTCATCCTGGTCAGCGTGACCGTGCCCAAGGGCGATCCGCAGGGCAGCACCCTCAACCTGACCGGGCCCATCTGCGTCAATGTCCAGGAGCGCCTGGGGCTGCAGTCCCCGCAAGTGGAATCGGGATTTCCGTCCCAGGTCCTGCTGCGCGATCTTGGAAACGAGGACAGGCGCTTGGCCAATTCATGAAAAAAAGCCTGGCCGGGTCACCGGTCAGGCTTTTTCAGTCGAGTCGCAAATGGGTCAGCCCCAGATGTCAAGCTCCTGCTTGAGCAGGCTGGCCGCGATATCCTTGCCGCTTGCACCGTACTCTCCCGCCTCTATCCGAGCCTTCACGTCGGCGACCTTGTCGGCTCGCACTCCGTCGTTTTCCTGGGCAGCCTTGAGCATGCTCATCTTGAGCCGCGCTTCATCCGAAATGGAGATGCGGTCGGTTCCGCCGTCCGGATTGGCGACGGTCTTCTGGTGCTCCTGGCGCTGCTGCTCCAGCTGGTCCAGTCGTTGCGATTCGTAGCCGCTGAAAGATTTGATGGTGTTGATCGACATTTTCCGCTCCTGCCGGGGTTTCCGGCCGCACTGGCTTGATCTTCATGTGGACGACATGCGTCCCCCAAGAACAAGACCTAGAGCATTGTTTCGTTGACCCGGGTCAAGGCAATTTCCCACAACCGGCGCATGAAAGCATCCTTTTCGCCGTTGGTCAATTCCGCGACACCCTGGTCTGTTTTTTTCAGTATCTGAAGGCCGCTTCCGTCGGACGGGTACCTGAAAAGCACATCCTGCCCGAATTCCTTGGCCATCTGTGTCTTGATTTCGCGAACGACCGGGTTCGTGGTGTCCGAACCGATGAGGTTGTTCACGATCTCGCCTGCGACCTTCTCGACCAGTTGGCGTCTTTTGGCTTCCTTGGAAATGGAAACGGAATCCTCTTGCCCGGCGCGGTCCATGTATTTCTTGAACCTGGCAATGCGTCGACCCGCCTCTTGGTGCTGGTCGTACGTGCGCATCACGTTTTTGACGAGAAAGGGATTCACTGTCACAGGGCATACCTCTTACTTCACCCTATCGGCCACTTGTCCGCGAACTTTAGTTTTATTTGCAAAAAAGTTTGTCCCCGCCCATAGCCCGCCCCAAGCGAACATTGCCCCTCTCCTTGAATACGCGAGACCTTTTGCTTACACTCCCGCAAATGGGAAAAATCATCAGCAAAATAGTCATTGTCCATAACGTCGAGAACGAGCTGGCGGCCAACATGGCCCGGCAAATCCGGCGCTGGCTCGTTGGCGAAGGGCGCTCGGCGCGGATTGTCGCATCTTCCAAGGAAGAGGTCCACTGCGTCTCGACCTGGGGGGATGCGGACATGATCCTTACCCTGGGCGGCGATGGCACACTGCTCGCCGTGGCCCGGGCCGTGCAGGATCTGGGTATCCCGATCCTGGGCCTGAACCTCGGCAAAGTCGGGTTTCTTACGGAGCTTTCTCCCACGGACTGGCGCGAATCCCTGACGCTCATTCTGCGTGGTGAGTACGACATGTCCCAGCGGCTGGTCATAAGTTTTCATGTGCTCCGGCGCGGTCAGGAGTATTACCGGGGTTACGCCATAAATGATCTGGTCATCAGCTGCGGAAGCCTGGCGCGCATGATCAGGCTGGACATGTGGTACGGCAACGACCACCTGGGCACGGTGCGGGCCGACGGCATGATCGTGGCCACGCCCACGGGCTCGTCGGGTTATTCCATCTCCGCGGGCGGGCCGCTCATCTATCCGGAGCTCAACGTCTTCGCCCTGACCCCCATCTGTCCCTTCCTGCACGCCTTCAGGCCCATGGTCCTGCCGTTCGAGAACGACCTGCGCATCCTGGTCCTCGACGCCGACCCGGATGTCTATCTGACCCAGGACGGCCAGACCGGCGTGGTCCTGGCCGCCGGAGACAACATCTTCGCCTCCAGAGCCGAAAAAAGGCTCAACCTGATCCGTCCCCTGCATTCCCAATATGCCCACAAACTCAAGTCCAAGGGGTTCGTGCGCGAGAGTTGACGGGTTTGTCCTGGACTTTTGCCTCCTTTTCCGATCGGTTGGCGCGCATCGTCGGCAAAGTCGGCGTTGGCGTCTAAAAATTCTGCAACACTTTCCTTCAAGGACAACCCATGCGTGAACAAGCCCGCCCCGGCTCAAGGCATTTGCCCCCCGGACTTCATATCATTCACGAAGACCGGGACATCATCGTCGTGGACAAGCCCGCCGGAATGCTGACCATGGCCACGGAGGCGGAAAAGACGCGTACCGCCTATTACGCCCTGACCGATTACGTGCGCAAGGGCAACGCCAAGTCCAGGTACAGGATTTTCATTGTCCATCGACTGGACCGGGAGACTTCCGGGATTTTGCTTTTCGCCAAGACCGAGGCGGCCAAGCGCACCCTGCAGGATCAGTGGGAGGATACCACCAAAATCTACGCTGCCGTGGTGCACGGGCAAATGGACAAGCCCTCGGGCACGGTCATCTCCCATCTGGTGGAGAGCGGTGTGCACAAGGTCTATTCCACTCGCGACGCCAGGCTCGGCAAGCTGGCGCAGACCGCCTGGACCGTGGTCAAGGAGAAGGGGGGATATTCGCTTTTGAGGATCGAACTACTGACGGGACGCAAGCACCAGATCCGGGTGCAGATGGCGGATCTGGGGCATCCGGTGGCCGGTGACCGGAAATACGGAGGCAAGGGGGACAATTTTTCCCGCCTGGCGCTGCATGCCGCTTCAATCAGCTTCGCGCATCCGTTCTCGGGTCAACGCATGACCCTTGAAGCGCCGATGCCGACCATATTCGCGCAGCTGGTGGGCCGGGCTCAGTTGCCCTGACCCTGCATTTCCCGGCAGGTGCCCACGATCTTGCCCAGAAAGTCGCGCAGGCGCGGATTTTTCGGGTTACTGAAGAATTTGTCCGGGGTGTTTACTTCCTGGATCACACCTTCGTCGATGAAGATGACCCTGTCCGCCACCTCGCGGGCGAAGCCCATCTCATGCGTGACCACGATCATGGTCATACCCTCGGCCGCCAGTTTTTTCATGACTTCCAGCACTTCGCCGACAAGTTCCGGGTCCAGGGCCGAGGTCGGCTCGTCGAAGAGGATGACCTTGGGTTGCAGGGCCAGGGCGCGGGCGATGGCCACGCGCTGCTTCTGTCCGCCCGAGAGCTGCTCCGGGTAGGCCTGGGCCTTGGAGCCGAGGCCCACCTTAGCCAAAAGGTCATGGGCCAGGTGTTCGGCATCGGCACGGGGCATTTTGCGGACCTTGACCGGTCCGAGGATCACGTTGTCGAGCACGGTCATGTGCGGGAAGAGGTTGAACTGCTGAAAGACCATGCCCGCTTCGGTGCGCACGTAGTTGATGTCTGTCCGCGGGTTCATGATGTCGTGTCCGTCGACGATCACCGTGCCCGCGGTCGGTGTTTCCAGCCGGTTGATGCAGCGCAGCACGGTCGATTTGCCCGAGCCCGACGGTCCGATGATGCAGACCACCTCTCCCGAGGCCACGGTCAGGTTGACTCCTTTCAATACTTCCAGATCACCGAACTTCTTGTGCAGGTTCTTTATTTCAATCATGCGCGCTTTCCGCTGGTCTTGTTGATGAGTCTGTTCTCAAGGATCTTGAGGGCCTTGGCGATGCTCATGGTCATGACCAGATAGACCATGGCCACGGCCATATAGACCTCGAACGCCCGAAAATTGACGGCCACGATCTCCTGGCCGGTCCGCAGCAGTTCGCCCACGCCGATGACCATCAGCAGCGAGGTATCTTTGAGGCTGATGATGAACTGGTTGCCAAGGGGTGGGATCATGCGTTTGAAGGCCTGCGGCCAGATGATGTAGCGCATGGTCTGGGCCCGGGTCAGGCCGATGGAGCGTCCTGCTTCGGTCTGGCCGACATTGATGGACTGGATGGCCCCGCGCACGATCTCGGCGATGTAGGCGCCTGAGTTGATGGCTATGACGATGACTCCGGCGATGAGCGGCGGGATGCGCAGACCCACGGCCATGGGTACGCCGTAATAGAGGAACATGGCCTGCACCAGCATGGGCGTGCCGCGAATGAGCTCCACATAGAGATCGGCGAGCTTGCGGACGAAAAAGGGGCGGGCCAGCTTCATGAGGCCCGTGGCCACTCCGAGAAGAAAGCCGAAAAACAGGCCGCCGATGGTCAGGTAGATGGTGTACCAGACTCCGCGCATGAGCATGGGCAGGGTGTCGATAACGACGCTTGGTTCGAATTGAAAGGCCATGGGTGTCTCGAAATGGAGGCAGGAAGATCCTGCCTCCATGGATGATTTAAGAGGGATTACTTGGGCTCGGTGCCGAACCACTTGATGTACAGTTCGCGGTAGGCGCCGCTGTCTTTGAGCTTCTGGAGCGCGGCGTTGGTCTTGGCGACCAGATCGCTGCCCTTGGGGAAGCCGATGCCGTAGGACTGACCCATGTACAGGGGCCCGACGATCTTGGCCTGACCCTTGCCCACGGTGCGCACGAATTCGGAGATGACAGGGGAGTCGAAGATGACTGCATCGGCGCCGCCGGCGAGCAGTTCCATAAACATGGCGTCATTGTTGGGGAAAAGTTTCACTTCCTTGGCTCCGGCTTCCTTCTTGGCGAAGTCCTCGCTGGTGGTGCCGAGCTTGGTGGCCACGATCTTGCCGGTCAGACCCTTCACGTCGGTGATGTCTTCGTTGTCGGCCTTGACCAGGATCAGAAGGCCCGCGTTGTAGTAGGGGTCGGAGAAGTCGACGACTTCGGCGCGTTCGGGCTTGATGGTGATGCCGGCGATGCCGACGTCAACCTGGCCGGACTGCAGGCCGGGGATGATGCCGTTGAAGTCCATGGGCTGCAAGTCGTACTCGGCGCCGATTTCCTTGGCTATGGCGTCCCAAAGCTCCACGTCGAAGCCGGTGTGCTTGCCACTCTCGGGGTCCTTGAATTCAAAAGGCGGAAAATTGGTATCCGTGGCCACGACCAGCTTTTTGGCTGAAGCGGTGGTCGCGCACAGAGCCAGGGCTAAAACGGCGAAAAGCAGGATGCGTTTCATGGAGCCTCCTTGGTGATGGATGAGAAGAAACGGGTTTGGCCACTATGGCGGAAAATCGTCCTTGGCATGGGCCAAAATGACGGAAAATGCAAGAAGGTTGGCAGAATCGGAACGATCGGTTCTCTGGGAGGAACGGGCTGGGGGCGCGTGTTGGGGAGGCGGAGGGGTGGTTTGGCGCTGGATGCGGGGGCGCGTGTCGGTGCGGTCCGGGCAAGGTCTGCCGGAACTCCTTCGCTGGCCTCGTAATGCTTCCCGTCCTTGAGCTTTTGGCATCCTTGCGCGCTTTGTCCGGCACGCGGCCGGGAAGCAAACGATGCCTGGCTCAGTCAGACAGCCGACAGCCCTCGCCCGGACCACGCCGACACGCTTGAGGCGATGTTGATGGGTTGCGGCGATGCGGACGGGTTGTGAAGGGAGGGGAGGGTGCTGGGGGCTGTCGGAGGTAGGGATTTGGCGCTGGATGCGGGGGGCGCGTGTCGGTGCGGTCCAGACAAGGTCTGCCGGAACTCCTTCGCTGGCCTCGTAATGCTTCCCGTCCTTGAGCTTTTGGCATCCTTGCGCGCTTTGTCCGGCACGCGGCCAGGAAGCAAACGATGCCTGGCTCAGTCAAACAGCCGACAGCCCTCGCCCGGACCACGCCGACCCGCTTGAGGCGATGTGGACGGGTTGAGAGGGATGAGGACAGGTTGAAAAGGATGTGAATGGGGTGCAGGGGACGCGTCCCCTGCCCGCCGGAGGCATCTTTTTAGCCTACGCCGTTTCCTGCTCTGTGCGCCGGATGATTTCCTCCTGGTGGTCCAGATCCAGGTCCACGAAGTAGTCGCTGTATCCGGCTACGCGGACCAGCAGGTTGCGGTGCTCGTCGGGACTGGCCTGGGCCTGGCGCAGGGTGGCCGTGTCCACCACGTTGAACTGGATGTGGTGGCCGCCGAGGCGGAAATAGGTGCGCACAAGTTGGGCGAGTTTGTCCAGATCCTGATCGGTTTTGAGGACGCCGGGCAGGAAGCGCTGGTTGAGGAGGGTGCCGCCGGATTTTATCTGATCCATCTTCGAGAGCGACTTGACCACGGCCGTGGGTCCGTTTCTGTCCGCGCCGTGGGAGGGCGAGGTGCCGTCGGACTCGGGCAGCCCGGCCAGGCGGCCGTTGGCCGAGGCTCCGAGCATCTTGCCGAAATAGACGTGGCATGTGGTGGAGAGCATGTTCAAGTGGTATTCGGTGCCCTTGGTGTTGGGGCGGCCGTCGATGGCCGTGAAGAGTGAATCGTAGATGCGGCGCATGATTTCGTCGGCCCGGTCGTCGTCGTTACCGAAGAAGGGGGTCTTGTTCCAGAGCTTCAGGCGCAGGGCTTCCGATCCTTCGAAATTGGATTGCAGGGCCTGGGCAAGTTTCTGCATGGGGACGGTCCCGGCGTCAAAGACGTGGGTCTTGATTGCGGACAGGCTGTCCGTGACCGTGCCGATGCCGCAGCACTGGATGTAGTTGGTGTTGTAGCGCGGGCCGCCGTCGTAGTAGTCCCGGCCTTTTTCGATGCAGTCGTGAATGACCGTGGACAGGAAGGGCGCAGGGGAGTGGGTGGCGTACATGCGCTCGATGTAGTTGTTGACGCGCACCTTGAGGTCCACCACCCAGTCCAGCTGGCGGGTGAAGGCGTCGTAGAGGTCGTCGAAGCTTGAAAAATCACGGGCGTCGCCGGTCCGGGGGCCGATCTGGCGGCCGGTGAGCTGGTCGCGTCCGTCGTTCAGGGCCAGTTCCAGGACCTTGGGCACGTTCAGGTAGCCGGTCAGGATGTAGGCTTCCTTGCCGAAGGCCCCGGTTTCGATGCAGCCCGAGCAGCCGCCTTCGCGGGCGTCTTCCACGGTTTTGCCGACGCGCATCTGTTCCATGACCACGGCGTCGGTGTTGAAGACCGACGGGTAGCCACAGCCGTTTTTGATGACGCGGGCGGCGGCCTTCAGGAAGCGGTCCGGCGTCTTCTGGCTGATGTGCACGCTGGTCTGGGGTTGCAGGAGTCTCAGTTCATCGACCACTTCCAGGATGAGGTAGGAGAGCTCGCTCACCCCGTCGGAGCCGTCGCGCCGGAGGCCTCCGAGGTTGATGTTGGTGAAATCGTTGTAGGTGCCGCTCTCCTTGGCCGTGACTCCGACCTTGGGCGGGGCGGGGTGGTTGTTGACCTTGATCCACAGGCAACAGAGCAGCTCCTTGGCCGCTTCGCGGGTCAGGGTGCCGTCGGCCAGGCCTTTCTCGTAGAAAGGGGTGAGGTGCTGATCGAGGTGGCCGGGGGTCATGGCATCCCAGCCGTTCAATTCCGTGATGGTGCCCAGGTGCACGAACCAATACATCTGTAGCGCTTCCCAGAAGTCGCGCGGGGCCTGGGCCGGGACGCGGCGGCAGACCTCGGCGATGCGCGTGAGTTCGGCCTTGCGCGTCGGATTTGGCTCGGTCTTGGCTTTTTCCCAGGCCAGATCGGCGTGGCGCTGGGCGAAGACGATGGCCGCGTCGCAGGCGATGTCCATGGCCTTCAGCTGCTCGGCGCGGTCCGAGGCCAGGGGATCGTTCAGATAGTCCAGACGGCTCATGCGTTCGGCGATGCGCGCCTTGAAATCATGCATGCCCCACTCGTAGATCGTGCCGTCAAGGGCCGTATGGCCGGGAGCGCGTTGTTCCATGAACTCGGTGAAGAGACCGGCTTCGTAGGCCGCCCGCCATTCGTCAGGAATCTGGGAGAAGACGCGTTCGCGCATGGACCGGCCGGTCCAGTAGGGGATGACCTCGCGTTCGTAGGTTTCGATATCCTCGTCGCTGACATGGTAGCGGGTCATGGGCCGGGTCGCGAGTACGCGCAGGTCCGAGGCCGAGTGGCAGGTCAGTTCGGGGAAGGTCGGCACGCACTTGGGGGCGGGGCCGCGTTCGCCGACGATGAGTTCGCCGTCGCCGAGGTAAATGGTTTTCTTTTCGCACAGGTCCCTGAAGACCAGGGCTCGCAGCACAGGCAAGGAGTGTTTGCCGTAATTCTCGCGGTAGAAGCGGGTCTCCAGCAGGGCTCGCTCGATGGAAACGGACGGTTCGGCGGCGAAGCTCTCTTCGCGCAGGCGCATGATTCTGTCGTTCATCTATCCTCCGATGCGGACCGCAAGTCCGCAGTGCCGTAAAATTTCCATGGCCCGGTCCAGGCTGTCTGGATCGGCCGCGGGGATTGCATCTCCCGGGTAGGGCATGCCGAGCTTGGCGTATTTGCCTTTGGCAGCGGCGTGGTAGGGGAGCACGTCGATGCTCTGGATTCCGGGCAGGGATGCGGCCAAAAGGCCTGTGCGGCGAATGTTCTCCGCGTCATCGTTGATTCCCGGTATGAGCGGCAGCCTGAGCCCGATCCGTGCCCCCGACTCTGCCAGCAGGCGCAGATTGGAAAGGATCGGGGCGTTGGATACGCCTGTTGCCCGGCGGTGGGCGTCAGGGTCCATGTGTTTCAGGTCGAAAAGGAAAAGGTCCGTGTGCCTGGCGATGCGTGAGATCGTCGCGGCGGATGCGAAGCCGCTGGTATCCACGGCGCGGTGCAGGTGCTGCTGTCCGCAGGCCATGAGCATGGCTTCAAGAAAATCCGGCTGGGCCAGAGGTTCGCCTCCGGAAAAGGTCACCCCGCCTCCGGTTCCGGAGAAAAAGGGGATCTCCTTCTCTATCTCGGCCATTACTTCGGACACGGCCCATGTCTTGCCCACGGCTTCGTGAGCCAGGGCCGGGCATGTCTCGGCGCAGACCCCGCAGGTGGTGCAGGTCTCATTGTCTCTGTCCACGCCTGTCAGTCCGGGGCGCAGGGCTCCTTGCGGGCAGGTTTTCAGACATTCCCCGCAGCCGACGCATTTTTCCGGGAGGTGCACCATGACCGGCGCGGCCTCGATGCCTTCGGGGTTGTGGCACCACAGGCAGGACAGGGGGCAGCCTTTCAGGAAGACAGTCACGCGCAGGTCCGGCCCGTCGTGCAGGGCGTAGCGTTTGATGGCGAAAAGAGTGCCGGAAGGGGAGGAAGCGCTGGGCATTGGTAATTAGTAATGCAAGCCGTTATGTTTTTCAACGTGGAAACAGAGAATGTTCCCGGGGAAATGCCGGAATCGGGCGTGTTTGAAAAGATCGAAAAAAGGCATCTTTTTTAAGGGAACTTTTCAAATAAACTCTTGCCTCTTTTTTTAGAAATACGTATTTTCCATAGCCATGTATCAACCATTTCGGTTGGTGCGAGGTACGAGGAGACGGGAAGGGTTTTGGCCCAAAGGCGCGACAGATCCGATGGGAGACTCAACCTGGATTTTTCAGTTTTTTTACAGGAGACAAGTGCATCATGTCGAAGAACATTTATGTCGGAAACCTGCCCTGGAGTGCCACCGAGCAGGATGTGGAAACGCTGTTCGCAACCTACGGCCAAGTTGCAAACGTTAAACTCATTTCCGACCGTGAGACAGGCAGAGCCCGTGGATTTGGTTTTGTGGAAATGGAGAGCGGCGCTGAAGAAGCCATCGCTGCTCTGGACGGCGCCGATTACGGCGGACGTTCCCTGAAGGTCAACGAAGCCCGTCCCCGTCCCGAGCGTGAACGCCGGCCCAGATGGTAGTCGCGTCGATCTGAGCCTCTAAACCCTGCCTTGCAGGGTTTTTTTTTGCTGTGTGGCCGGTTGACTTACGCGCACCTGCCCGCATCTTCCCTCCCCCTGATATTCCGTGATCGAAGAATTTGAACTCACGCCAGTTGCCGGTCTGAATTTTAATCGCCTTGAATTCATTGATAATTATTTGCCAGGCTGTTTTTTTGACGGCAGATGGTGAAAATCTGAGTCACGAAAAAATGCTCAAGAATTGAACAGAGTGAGCTTTTCGGACCGTCGCGGCAGCTGCGTGGTGCCGATGCAGCCAATCAGTAGAGTCTGATCAGGTTTGATCAAATGATTGGAATTTTTGTGAATTCTGTATCCGGTGGCCGAGAGGCGCTTTCTGTGCCGTCTTTGGCAGTCCATGAACAAAGTGCGTTGGGACGCATCGCATTTTTAGCCGTCTTACACCCCGCCCGGTCTCGTCTCGTCTTTTTTATCCTCGTGTTCTTCAGCCTCTTCTCCCGGAAGAGGTCCGCGCGCACCTCAAGGGCGGTGTCCCATGCGACGTTCGCCGCTGGCCACGCCGTCCATCCAGAACCAGCCAAGCGCTCCGGCCGCGGCGGCCAGCAGGATCAGCACTCCAAGTTCCATTTGTCCTCCTTATTTGACAAGAGAGCGCCCGAAGCGCTTCAGGTCTTCGAGCACCATGTAAAGGGACGGCACGATTCCAAGGGTGATGAAAGTGGAGAAGACAATGCCGAACCCAAGCGACAGGGCCATGGGGATGAGGAAACGCGCCTGGCGCGAGGTTTCCCAGATCATGGGCGCGAGACCGCCGAAGGTGGTCACCGTGGTCAGCAGGATGGGCCGGAAGCGTTGCACGCTGGCCTGATGAATGGAGGCCAGGGCCGATTGACCGACCCGCCGTTTGCCGTTGGCGCAGTCGATGAGCACCAGGGATGCGTTGACCACCACCCCGGACAGGGCCACGATGCCGAAAAGTGACACCAGACTCAGGCTGTAGCCCATGACCAGATGTCCGAACACGGCGCCGACGATGCCGAAGGGGATGCTGGTCATGATGATCAGCGGCTGCACATAGCTGCGCAGCGGCACCGCCAGCAGGGCGAAGATGCCCAGGCAGGCCATGCCAAGTCCGAGCAAAAGCGCCCCGACCCCTTCCTTGATGTCGGCCTGCTTGCCTTCGAAGCTGAACTCCAGACCCTGATAACGGTCTTGCAGTTTTGGCAGGTATCCGTCTTTGATGGCGTTTATGATCGCGGCGGCCTCCGAGGGCGGGGTCACGTCGGCGGTCACGGAGATTATCCGGCGGCCGTTGCGCCGGTCGATGCTGGTGTAGGAGTGCCCCTTGGTGACATCGGCCACTTCGCGCAGCAGCACGCTTGTGCCGGCAGGGGTGCGCACCAGAAAGTCCTCGATGTTTTGCAGGGAGACGCGCTCGCCCTCCGGCAGACGGACCATGACCTTTATTTCGTTGCGTCCGCGCTGCTGGCGCAGTGCCTCGGCTCCGTAAAATGCAGCCCGGATCTGACGGGCCACATCCTGGGAGGTCAGCCCCAGGCTGCGCCCCTCCGGCCGGATGCGGAAGTCGAGCTGCGTCTTTCCGGCGGAAAATCCATCGTCGATGTCCGACACCTGGGCGTAGGAACCGAGTTCCTTGGCCAGATCCTCTCCTGCTTTTTCCAGGATTTGGGTGGAGCGGTGCGAGAGTTCGATGGTCAGGGCCGCGCCGGAACCCGGGCCGCCGCGATCCGATTCGAATTTGAGATATTCGGCTCCGGCGATTTCGCCAACGCGTTCCCGCCAGAGTCTGGTGAATTCCGCCGTGGGCAGGGTGCGCATTTCCGGCGGGGTCAGAAAGACGCGCACCGAGCCCTGGTGTCCGCCCGAGCTCGTCCCGACCTGGGAAAAGATTCCCTCGACCAGCTCATCCCCGCCGTGTTCACGAGCCAGCTCGTCGGCGATGCCGACCATGCGGTTGATGGCCGCTTCGGTGCGGGCCACGGGCGAGCCGAAGGGCATGGCCAGTTCGACGTAGGCATAATCCGACTCGACCTTGGGGAACATGACGATGCCCATGCGTCCGCTGGCCACGTATCCCAACGTGGCCAGAAGCACCGCAACGGCGATGGCCAGGGTCAGATAACGCAGGCGTATGGTCAGCATGAGCAGGGGCGAGATGAAGTTGTTCACCACGCGCATGAACCCGGCACTGAATTTGGCCTGCCAATTGTGCAGGAAGGACAGCCTGGATTTGCCTCCGGACTTGAGGTGCCCAAGGTGGGAAGGCAACACGAAGAGACTTTCCACCAGGGAGATGAGAAAGACGCTGACGACAACCGCCGGGAGCACGCCGAAAACGCGTCCCAGGACGCCGGGCACGAAGAGCATGGGCACGAACGCGACGACGTTGGTCAGGACAGAGAAAGTCACGGGCATGACCACTTCCCGGGCGCCGCTGGTGGCGGCCTTGAGGGAGGAGAGCCCCTGTTCCTTGTACTGATAGACGTTTTCACCGACCACGATGGCGTCATCGACCACGATGCCGAGGGTGATGATGAAGGCGAACATGGAAACCATGTTGATGCTCACGCCAAGCCCCGGAAGGATCAGGAACGAGCCCAGGATGGAGATGGGGATGCCCATGCTGACCCAAAAGGCCAGGCGGATTTCCAGGAACAGGGCCAGGAGGATGAAGACCAGGCAAAGACCCATGAGGCCGTTGCGGGTCAGCAGGTCCATGCGTTGGCGAAAGATGTCCGAGCTGTCGTTGCGTTTGGCCAGGTTCACGCCCGGCGGCAGGATTTGCTTCAGCCGCTCCATGTGCCGCTTGACGGCATTGGAAACGGAGATGGGCGTCTGGTCCCCGACGCGGTAGATGTCCAGCAGGATGGCCGGCTGGTTGTTGTAGAGGGCGAAGAGGTCAGTGTCCTCGAACCCGTCGGTGATGCGGCCAAGGTCCTCAAGGCGGACCATCGAGCCGTCGGAGGAGCTGATGATGGGCAGGTTCGCGAACTCCTTGCCCAGTTCGCGGCGGTCCTTGACCCGGACCAGGATTTCACCCTGGCTCGTCTTGACGCTGCCTCCGGGCAGCTCCAGGGCTGAGTTGCCGATGATCTCCGCCACCTGCCGCAGGGTCAGGCCATGCGCGCGCAGGGTGTCCTGGGAAATTTCGATGCTGATCTCAAGGTCGCGCGCGCCGCTCAGTTCGATCTGGGTGATCTCCGGGTCTTGAAGCAGGTCGTCGCGCACCGTTTCGGCCATCTCGCGCAGGATGCGCTCTTCCATGTCGCCATAGATGGCGATGGACATGGTCCGGCGGCGGTTGGAGGCGATGACCACCCGCGGCGTCTCGGCATCTTCCGGGAAAGAGGAGATGCGGTCGACCTCGCCTTTCACGTCCTGGGCCAGGCGTTCCATGTCGGTCCCTTCCAGCGCCTCGACCGTGACCGTGCCGGCGCCTTCCACCGAGGAGGAGGTGACCTTCTTGATTCCGTCCAGTCCCGTGACGCGTTCCTCTATGGCAAGGACAATGCCCTTCTCCACTTCCTCGGGGCTCGCTCCGGGGTAGGCCACGGTCACGGTCACGATTTCGGACTCGAATTCGGGAAAGACTTCCTGCTTGATCCGGGTGGTCATGAGCAGTCCGCCGACAAGGCAGAGCAGCATGATCAGATTCGCGGCCACCGGGTTGGAGGCCATCCAGGCGATGGCGCCGTGTTGGATTTTGTTGCGCATGGCTCTACTTTTCCTGGCCAAGGCTGACAGGCATGCCGTCGATGGGGCTCGCCAGTTCGCTGGTCACGACGGTGTCGCCGGATTCAAGGCCGTCCGAAACAAGGACCGTGTCCGTGTCGCGCCACGCAACGGTGGCGGGCCGGATGGCCAGGGTCGCGTTGTGCACGGTCCAGACGGTGTCGTTTTCGCGTAGTGCGGCCCTGGGCAGGCGGATCACGTTTTCAAGACGCGTTCCCTCGATTTCAAGACGCACGTATTCACCCAGCAGAATGGGCGCGGGGGTGGCTTCAAGGGGCGCGGGCAGCGAGACCTGCACCCGGGCCAGGCGCCCCTGCTCCTCCAGATCCCCGCGCAGGCGCAGGATGCGGCCCGTGCGCTCGGCGCCGCTGGCCTGGGAACGGATGCGAACCTTCGAGCCGGGGCCGTCTTTTCCGGGCAGGGTGATCCAGGGCAGGCGGTCCACCGGTATGGCGGCCTCGACCCAGAATTCACGGGTGTCGACAAGGGTGGCCAGGGTGTCGGTGATGGAGACCCTGGAGCCGATCTCCACGTTCTTTTCCAGCACGAGGGCGGTGAACGGCGCGGTCACAGTGGTCCGTTTCAGATCGAGCCGGGCCTGATCCAGGGCCGCCTCGGCCTGTCGAACCTTGGCCCGGGCCTGGGCGAGTTGCGGTTTGCGCAGGGCCAGATCCGGACTTTCACCGGCGTTGCCCGTGATTCCCAAAAGCTCCCATTCGTGCCTGGCCACCTGCTGGTACCCAAGTTCAAGTTCCAGCGCGGCCTTGGCGTTTTCAAGCTCCGCCTCTCTGCTGGTCACTGCCAGACGAAAATCCTCGTCCGCCAAACGCAGCAACGGACTGCCCCCGACCACCGTTCCGCCGGGCACGAAGGCCGCAGATATCTCGCGGACGACTCCGGCCACTTCGGAGCGGATCAGGGTCTGGCGTGCGGGCACGACGGTGCCCAGTGCCTGGACTACAGCCGTCTGGGGTCCCGCCGTGACGGTGGTTGTCTCGACCAGGGGCGCGATGACCACCAGCGGCCTCTGGGGAGGCGTGGGCCGGGTCTTGATGAAACGGACCGCGACAAAGATTCCGGCTCCGAGGAAAAGAAGGGACAGAAGAACGACAAGAAGCTTGACTTTGGTCGGCAAGGGCTTGGTGCTGTCGCATTCGGGTATGATCATGGCTTTTTCGCTTTGGGTTTTTCAGGATGCATCGGGGAAAGAAGATCTCCAGCCTTTGCCCAGCGCCCGGCAGAGTCCTGTCTGCAGGGTCAAAAGGGAGGCCTGTTCCCTGATATGGGTGCGCTCGAGCTGCTGCAGCTTGAGGAGCAGGGAGAGAACGGTGTCGTAGTCGAGCACGCCGTTGCGGTAACGGACCTGGGCGCTGGTCAGGGCGGACCGGGCCGCGTCGCGCTGGGTTTCCAGGGCGCGCACCAGCTCGATCTGCCTGAGCACGGCGTTTATGCCCGTATCCACCTCAAAGAGCGCCGTGAAGACGGTTTTTTCATAGGAGGCCAGCCGCTCACGGCGCACGGCTTCCTGTCGTTTCACTTCGGCCCGGCGGCTGCCGCCGTCGATGATCGGAGCGGTCAGGGACGCGGCCAGGTTGGCCAGCCAGTTGTCGAAGATGCGGCTTGCGTCCCCGCCGTTGTGCTCGAAATTTCCGGTCAGGCGCAGGGCCGGCATGCGGTCCGCCCGGGCGGCGGCCAGGTCCCAGCCCGATTCGAGCAGCCGTTGCCAGGCCGCGCGGATGTCGGGCCGCTCAAGCAGCAGTTCCGCCGGAAGCCCGGCCCTGGTCAGGGGCATGGGCATCGGGAGATCGGCCGCTCCGGCGAGATCCATCGTGCCCGGCGCCTTGCCGAGGAGCAGGTTGATCCGGTTTTCAAGGCGCACGGCCTCGGATTTCAGGGGGAAAATCACGGTCTCGGTCTGGGCGATGGCCTCGCGCTGTTGCAGCACGTCCAGGGCCGAGGCCAGAGAGTTGGCGAAGCGCAGCTCAAGGGTGGAGAGGATGTCCGCGTTGGTGCGCTGCTGGCTTGCCAGCACGGCGAGCTGCTGCCGGGTCGAGCACAGGGATATCCAGGCCCCCGCGATTTCGCCGCTTAAGGTCAGGGCCGCCGTGCGCAGATCGTCGCGGCTGGCCATGACTTCCAGGGTGTCGGCCTGGCGCAGGGCCCTGACCCGGCCCCAGAGGTCGAGCTCGTAGCTGGCGGCGAGTCCCAGTCCATAGGCGTCGCTTTCGATCTGGTTTTTGGTGTCGAGCTTGGTCCAGGTCCGCGTTGCGTCGGCGCTGGCGCCAAGGGTCGGCCACAGGGTGCTGCCGGTCTTTTCCGCCGCGGCTTGCGCCTGATCGAGCCTGGCCAGGGCCGTGCGCATGTCCGGAGCGGAGCGCAGGGCCTCGTCCATCAGGATGTTCAGGTCCTCGCTTTGCAGGTCCCGCCACCACTGGTCGGCCGGATCATGTTCTCCGGCTTCAAGCCGGTAGGCCTGGGGCAGCTCCTGCACGGCCGGGGGGACAGGAGCGAAGGCGTGACATCCCGTCAGGAGAAAAAGAAAAACAAGAAGCCTCATGCAAATTGCTCCGGGAGGAGTCGATGGCGGAAAAGTCCTGCTGAGCATGAACATTGGCGCAATCTGAACCTTAAAAAAGGGGAAACCCGCGCTTCGCGATTGAAATGGAATGCGCGGGAGGGTGTCAGGCCGGCATCGCTGTCGAGAATTTCTTGTCGACAACGAGGATATGGTTGGTCAGCCAGCCGCGCAGGAAATGGAACATGTCCCAGGCCAGTCCTTCGGAAGCCAGGATGACGTCCAGATCGAAAAGCAGGATCTGGTCGACAAAAGCCAGATGCTCGCTTTTGTGTTCTTCGAGTTCCGCGTATCCGGCGGCCTCCATGAGCGTCTCCTCGGCCCGGAAATGGTAATTGGCGTATTCCTTGAGCTGGGTCAGGATGTTGTTCAGATCATCTATGGAAGAGTGACCGATGCCGTCCGCAAGGGAGTTGATGATCTCGACCAGGCGCTGATGCTGCGTGTCGATTTCGGCAATTCCGGTCTCAAAAGACTGATCCCAAATGATTTTTTTATTCATTCCCTGCGGCTCCTGGGGCTTGAGATGAAAATATTTATCTTCCTTTACCCCAGAGCGCTGCCCGGGAAAAGGGGCAATTCCCGCCAAATCCCGGAAGAATCGGAAGCGCTGGATTTTCAGTCTGGATTCTGCCCGACAACGGCCATGGTTCGGGGCGGGTAGGTCAGCGTCTCGCACATGCCTGCCAGGGCGCGCCCGGCGGCCTCAGCCAGGGCGGACATTTCGTCCTCTCCCGGATGGACCATGACCGGAGCCAGAAATTCCACCTGTCCGGATATGAGCGCGGCCAGCTCCCGATCGTGCATGAGCCCTCCGGTCAGGATCACGGCGTCGACCCGGCCACGGAGTACCGCGCCCATGGCTCCGATCTCCTTGGCCACCTGGTAGGCCATGGCCTGACGCACCTCCCGGGCGAGGGTGTCGCCTTCGCGGATGCGCCGCTCGACCTCCATGCCGTTGGCCGTTCCAAGATAGGCCAAGAGTCCGCCTGCGCCCGTGATTCTGCGGCGGATGTCCTTTTCGCTGGCGTCCGGGGCAAAGCACCAGCTGACGAGCGCTCCGCAGGGCAGGCCGCCGCTGCGCTCGGGGGAGAAGGGCCCGTCCCCATCCAGGGCGTTGTTGACGTCGACCACCCGGCCAAGTTCGTGCGCCCCCACGGACACTCCTCCGCCCAGATGAGCCACGATGAGCCGCAGTTCTTCATAGGCGCGCCCCAGTTCCTGCGCCACGCGCCTGGCCACGGCCTTGTGGTTCAGGGCGTGAAAGATGCTGCGCCGCTGTATGGAGGGATGGCCGGAATAGCGGGCCAGAGGACCAAGCTCGTCCACGACCACGGGGTCGGCGATGAGGGCCGGTATTCCGGCGCGGGCGGCCAGGTCGTGGGCCAGGATGGCGCCGAGGTTGGAGGCGTGGGTTCCGAAGCCGCAGGAACTCAGGTCGGCGAGCATTTCCGGGCCGACGGCGTACACGCCGCCGGGCATGGGACGGAGCAGGCCGCCCCGGCCGATGACGGCGGCCATGTCCGAGACGGCAAGCTCATGGCGCGCAAGGGCCGCCATGATCATTTCCCGCCGGTATCCCTCCTGGTCCATGACGTGCGCGAAGCGATCCAGATCGGCTGCTTCGTGGCGGATGGTCTCCACGAAGAGCGCTTCCCGGCCTTGAAAGACCGCGATCTTGGTGGAGGTCGAACCGGGGTTCAGGACCAGGATTTTCATGTTCTAGGCTCCTTTTGCCGCCATGAGAATTCCGAGGGCCACGGCGTTGATCTTGGTCTGGTGGGAGTCGGCCCGCGAGTTGAGCAGCACCGGGGCCCTGGTGCCCATGACCACCCCGGCCGAGCGGGCGTGGGCGAAGTACATGAGGCTCTTGTAAAAGATGTTGCCTGCCGCCAGATCCGGGGCCAGCAGGATGTCGGCCTTGCCCGCCAGGGGATCTTTCATGCCCTTGTGCCGGGCGGCCTGCTCGCTGATGGCGTTGTCCAGGGCGTAGGGCCCGCCCACGCGGCAGCCCGGGAGTTCGCCCTTGGCGTTCATCTCCACCAGGGCCGCGGCGTCCATGGTGGCCGGCATTTTCGGGTTGACCTTCTCGGATTCGCACAAAACCCCGACCACGGGGTCCGGGTTGCCGAGGGCGCGGGCCACCTTGACCGCGTTGAGCACGATCTGGCGCTTGGTCGCGAGGTCGGGTTTTATGATCATGGCCGCGTCGGTCAGCAGATAGAGCTTGTCGAACCCGGGCACGTCCATGACCACGGTGTGGCTGACCGTGGAACCGTTGCGCAGCCCGGTATCGCGGTCGAGCACGGCCTTGAAGAGGACCGAGGAGTCCACGAACCCTTTGAGGAGGATCTGCGCCCGCCCCGAGGCCACGACCTGCACCGTGGCGGCGGCTCCGCAGGCCTCGCCCCGGGCGTCGAGAAGTTCAAACGCCGTGAGATCGAGTTCGATCCTCTCGGCAATGGCTTTGATTTTGTCGGTGTTCCCGACCAGTATGAAATCGGCCAGACCCATGGCATGTGCCTCGGCCACGGCCGTGAGCGCCTCGGCGTCCTGCGCGCAGGCCACGGCCACGGTCTGCCTGGGCAGGGTCAGGGCCTTGTCGATGATGGACTTCATGGATGTAAGCATCGGATCTCCTTGCGAGTCCTGCCGATAGATCATCGATTGGATGAAAACAAGTGGCGCGCAACCGTTTTTGTCAAATTTTGCATCCTTGGTTGCAGGGGTTGCTCCCGGGCGCGGCTGGGACTAATCAAGGCCGATCTTCGGAGGAAGCATGCACAATCGTACAGCCGCCCTGGCCGCCGCGTCCGTGGCCAGTTTTCTGGTACCCTTCATGATGTCCGCCGTGGCCATCACCCTGCCGGTCATGCAAATCGAGCTCGGGGCCTCGGCCGTGGAGCTAAGCTGGGTGGCCGGGAGCTACATTCTCGCCCTGGCCGCCATTCTCCTGCCCATCGGCAGGCTGGCCGACATCCTGGGCCGCAGGCGCACCTTCGTCTGGGGCACGGGCGCCTTCGTCGTCTTTTCCCTGTGCGCCTCCCTGGCCTGGTCCGTGGTCAGCCTCGTGACCCTGCGCGTCGTGCAGGGGGTGGGCGCGGCCATGATCCTGGCCACGGGCGTGGCCATCGTGACGGAGCTCTACCCCCGCGAGGAGCGGGGCCGGGTCATGGGCATCCTGGTCGCCTGCGTCTATCTGGGGCTGTCCGTGGGCCCTCTCGTGGGCGGGATGATGACCTCCCTTTTCGGCTGGCGCTCGGTCTTCTTCCTGTGTCTGCCTCCGGGCCTGCTGGCCTGGATCATGGCCCGCGGGATCAAGGACGAGTGGCGTCCGGCGCGCGGCCAGGGCTTCGACCTGATCGGGAGTCTGCTCTATGCGGCCTTCGTGGTTTGCTGCGTTAACGGGCTGACCGGGCTGGCCCGGCCCGAGCGGGGCTTGCCGCTGCTTGGGGGCGCCCTGGTCATGGGTGTCCTGTTCGTTTTGCGCTCGCGCAGCATCCGGCATCCGCTTATCGACCTGACACTGTTCACGGCCAACCGCGTCTTTCTGCTTTCAAGCCTTGCGACCCTCATCAATTATGCAGGCACGTTCGCAGTGGGCTTTCTGCTCAGTCTGTACCTGCAGGTGGTCAAGGGCTTCTCGCCCATGCACGCCGGGTTCATCCTGATCGTGCAGCCGGTCGTGCAGAGCCTGTTGTCTCCCGTGGCAGGGGTCCTGTCCGACCGTTTCAACGCGGCCTGGCTGGCCAGCATGGGCATGGCCTTCTGCGCCCTTGGCCTGTGGGCGATGTGCGGGGTGGGCGCTCAGACCGGACTATGGGAGATCGGCGCGATCCTGGCTCTGCTGGGCCTCGGGTTCGCTCTCTTCGCCTCGCCGAACATGAGCGTGGTCATGGGCAGCGTCGAACCGAAGGACTACAGCATCGCCTCAAGCCTGGTCGCGACCATGCGCACCTTCGGCATGACTCTGTCCATGGGCATTTCCGCCGTGGTGTTCGGCTTTTTGCTGCAGGATCGCCAGATCGCTCCGGACACGATCCCGGAATTTCTGGCCAGCATGAAGATCATTTTCGCCGTTTGCGCCGGGCTTTGCGTGGCGGGCGTGTTCTGTTCGCTGGGCCGGGTCGCGAAACGCTGATTCGGGCGCGACAGCCAGGATTTTCTTTTCATCGAGGCCGCATTGAAATAACGATCATCCATGGTGTCTTGCTGGTTTTCGCAAACAGAAGGAGTTGTCATGAACGCTATTAAAGTCATGGTCATGGGCGTGCTGCTATGCCTTGGTTCCGTATTTGCCTTTGCCGATGACGGGCAGGTGCTGGTGGAGAAGACCTGCTCCAAGTGCCACGATCTGGGCCGGGTCCGGGCCGGATTCGGGGTCAAGGATCAGGCGGCCTGGTCCGCAACGGTGGCCCGGATGCTGGCCAAGAGCAAGGCTCCTGCCGTCACCCACGAGGAACACGGGCTTATCGTCGACTGGCTTTCGGCGCAGAAAAAATAGTCCAGGCCCAATCTTTCTCCCCTGGGAAATCCAGTCTTCGGCGCGGCCGGGGGCTGGATTTTTTGTTTGGCGTTCTTGGGCATGGAGCCGACCGTTTTGGTCGTATTTAAAAAATCTATGTCAGTGTTGACTCAAAAGTCCTGGAGGGCATAATACAGGGCACCTTTTTCATTTTATCCGGAGGTTGCTCATGAATCCCTATTTTTTGAAAGTGCTTCTCCTTGTAGCCCTGCTCGGCGTCTGCACGAGCGGATCAGCTTTTGCCGAGCCGTCGGGCAAGCTGGTGATCTTCCATGCCGGAAGCTTGGCCGTGCCTTTTGCCGACATGGAAAAGGCTTTTGAAGCCAAATATCCCAAGGTCGACGTACAGCGCGAATCCGGCGGCAGCACCAAGCTCGCGCGCATGATCACGGAACTTGGCAAGCCCGCGGACATCATGGCTTCCGCCGACTATCTGGTCATCGACAAGATGCTCGTGCCCGAATTCGCGCAGTGGAACGCCCGTTTCGCCACCAACCAGATCGTGCTCTGCTACACCCCCACAAGCAGGTATGCCGACGAAATTAACGACAAGAACTGGTTCGAGATCCTGCAGCGCCCGGATGTCGTCTGGGGGCACTCAGACCCGAATCTGGATCCGTGCGGCTATCGCAGTCTGATGACCATCCAGCTCGCCGAGAAGTTCACGGGCCAGCCGGGTCTTTACGACAAGGTGCTCGCCAACCGCCCGGAGAAGAACGTTCGCCCCAAGTCCGTGGAGCTCATTTCCATGATGGAGTCGGGCAACATGGACTATGCCTTCGAGTACATGTCCGTGGCCGTGCAGCACGGGCTTGAATACGTGACCTTCGACGACCACATCAACCTTGGCAACTATGCCATGGATCCGTTCTACAAGAGCGCCGTGGTCAAGGTCACGGGCAAGGAACCGGGCACGTTCATGGAGCTTACGGGCAGTTCCATCACCTACGGCGTGACCATGCTCAAGGCGGCGGCCAATCCCGAGGCGGCCGAGGCATTTCTGGCCTATCTGCTGGACGAGAAGGGCGGACTTGCGATTCTGAAGGCGCAGGGCCAGCCGCCCATCGTTCCGGCCAGCGTCGGAACGGACGCCATGCACGAGGCGCTCCCGCAGGGCCTGAAGGCGCTGGTCAAGGTCGCAAAATAGATGGGAGTCCCGGTTGCGACGCACGGCCGGGGAGGCTTTTTGGGAAGCCTTCCCGGCCGTGTATTTCAGTTTTGGCTGATCGCGTCCTGCATTCTGGTCCTGGTCTTCATCGTCGCCCCTCTGGCCCGGACCGTGGTTTCTCCGGATGCCGAGCAGATGTGGAAGACCCTGGGCGATCCCGATGTGCTGCGTTCGGTGGGCCTGTCCATGGGAGCGTCGGCCATGGCCGCCGTCCTCTCGCTGATCATGGGCACGCCTCTGGCCTATATTCTGGCCAGACGTGAGTTCGCGGGGAAGAAGATCGTGGAGAGCCTCATCGATCTGCCCATCATGATCCCGCACCCGGTCATCGGCATCGCCTTCCTGACCCTGGCCGGCCGGAACAACTGGTTCGGCGGCCTGCTCGCGAGCATGGGCATCGAGATGATGGGCACGGTCACGGGCATCACCGTGGTGCTTTTTTTCGTGGGCCTGCCCTTTTACATCAATACGGCCAAGGCCGGGTTCGAGAGCGTTGCCCCTCGTCTGGAGAAGGTTTCCCGTTCCCTTGGCGCAGGCCCCGGCGCAACCTTTTTCCGCGTGACCCTGCCCCTGTGCCGCCGCGCCATGCTGGTCGGCATGATCATGTGCATGGCCCGGGCCCTGAGCGAGTTCGGAGCCGTGGTCATCGTCGCCTATCATCCCATGATCGCACCGGTGCTCATGTTCGAGCGCTTCACCGCCTACGGACTCAAATATTCGCAACCCGTGGCCGTGATCCTCATCGTGGTCAGCCTGCTCTTTTTCATCGCCTTGCGCGTGGTCTCCCGGCCCCAGAGGAGGGATGCATGATTCGCGTAGAGTCCCTGGCCCTTTGCTTCGGGAAATTCAGCTTGCGCGATGTCGGCTTTCAGGTCGCGCCGGGTGAATTTTTTGCGCTGATGGGGCCGACGGGTTCGGGCAAGACCCTGATCCTTGAATCCATCGCCGGGCTGGTGGAGCATGCGCGGGGTAGCATACGTGTCGCCGGGCAGGAGGTGGGCGGGCGGCCTCCCGAGCGCAGGAATGTCAGCCTCGTCTACCAGGACAACGCCCTCTTTCCTCACCTGAGCGTGCTGGACAACGTCACCTACGGGCAACGCTATCACGGCATCGCAAAGGACGAGGGGCGGCGCATGGGGCTTGCGCTGCTGGAGCGCCTGGGCCTGACCCGCGTGGCCAAACGTCTGCCCGTGAACCTGAGCGGCGGCGAGAAGCAGCGCGTGTCCCTGGCCCGCGCCCTGGCCTGCAAGCCGGATGTGGTGTTGCTCGACGAGCCCCTGTCTTCGCTTGATCCGCAATTTCGAGACGACCTGCGCGCGGCGCTCAAGGATCTGCATCGGCATTCGGGGCTGACCTTCCTCATGGTCACGCACGATTTTGTGGACGCCCTGACCCTGGCTGACCGCGCGGCGGTGCTCCGGGAGGGCCGCCTGGAACAGGTCGGGACTGTCGGGGATGTGTTCCGCAAGCCGGCCACTGCGTTCGTGGCGGGATTCGTGGGCATGAAGAACATTTTTTCCGTGGAGGGCCAGGGGGAATGCCGCCTGGGCGGGGATGCGCTTTTTGCCGTGCCAGGCGCTTCAGTTCCCGGGCATGTGGCCCTGCGGCCCGAGGACGTGTTTGTTTCGTTCACCGATCGCGCCGCGCCAGGATGGTTGAGCCTGCCCGGAACGTTGCTGGGGGTGCGGCACGAAGGCTTTTCGTGGTTCGCGGAAGTGTCCTGCGGGCATTCGCGTTTCACCGCCGCCCTGGACCGGCAGTTTCCGGAGCAGGGCAGGCTGGAGCCGGGGCGGGCAGTCTGGCTGACTTTTGCCCGCGAAAGCCTGCATTTCATGCCGGACGCCTGACCAAACGCCCTTGCAGTGCAAGAAGAATAGGTCCTATAGGTCTCATGGGACCTATAGGACCTATTCTTTTTTCCAAAGGAGGATTTCATGACCGACATTCCCGTTCAGCACCGCTATGCCGAAGACCTGAGCCATTGCTACGGCTGCGGAAAAAACAACGCCCAGGGCCTGCACATCCAGACTCACTGGGATGGAGAGCAGGGTGTGGGGCGTTTTACGCCTCGGCCGGAGCATATCGCGCTGCCCGGATTCGTTTATGGTGGAATGCTCGCTTCGTTGGTGGACTGTCACGGCGTGGCCACGGCCGCTGCCTCGGCGGCCGGGGACGACGGCCGGCCCCAGCGCTATGTGACGGCCTCGCTGCATGTGGATTTTCTGCGGCCCACGCCGCTCGGGCCGGAGCTTGAGTTGGTGGCGCGGGTCATTGAGCGGCGGGGCAGGAAGATCGTGGTCGAGGTGGAGATATCGGCCCTTGGAGAGTTGCGTGCCCGGGGACAGGTCGTGGCCGCGCCCATGCCCGCCACCATGGGCCGGGATTGATTCCGGCCCATGGACACGGGTGTCAGCCTAGCAGCATGATGATCTTCGAGGCCATGATCATGCCCACCAGGGCGATGGGATAGACCGATGCGTAGGCCGTGGCCGCATAGGGCGTGTCGCTCAGGGACGCGGCGGCGGCCAGGCCCGGGGTGGAGGTCATGCCGCCGGTGATGACGCCGAGCATGCGCAGGAACGGAATGCGCAGCACTCTGGAGCAGATGGGCACGCCGATGAGCATGGGCGCAAGCGTCATGATGGCTCCGCCCAGAAAGAGGGGCATGCCGTATTCGCGCAGTGTCGGCACGAGGGTGCCTCCGGCCGCGGTTCCGACCACGGCCAGGAAAAGTCCAAGGCCGAGGTCGCGGATCAGGGCGTTGGCCGTGCTCGGGAGTTCGGTGATGACCGACCCGACCTGGCGTACCGCGCCAAAGACAAGTCCCGCCAGCAGCACCCCGCCGGTGGCGCCGAGAGTGAAGATTCCAAGTCCCGGCAGATAGAGGGGCAACGCCCCGAAAGCCAGCCCGCAGAACAATCCGGACAGGAGCACCATCACGCTGGTGGCGAAGAGCGCACGCACATCGTCACCCAGCATTTTCTTGACGTTTTCCACGGTCTCGGGATTGCCGACCACATGCAGCACGTCGCCCTGGCGCAGGCGTACATTGGAGCCGGCCGGGCAGTCGAAACCGTTGCGGGTGATGCGCGAGACCTGCACCCCGAAGACATGACTCAGATTTAGGGCGCGCAGGGTCTTGCCGGCCACCTCGGGGCGGGAGAGCAGGATTTCCTTTTTTATGAGCACGGAATTGAAGGCCAGGTCGGCCTCCACCACGGGTCCAATGACGATTTCGGCCTGATGCAGGGCCTCGGAGGTCCCCACCACCCGCACCGTGTCGTGCATGTTCAGGACTGTTTCCGCCACGGCCAGTTCCGGGCTGTCGCTTCCTGCCCGCAGGACGCGGGTGATGGTCACCTCGGCCATGCGCGCAGGCAGGACCTGGGATAGCGGCCCGGTGCACAGATTGGGGTTGGTGACTTCAAGATGCGTGAATTCGATTTGCGGATGCAGGCTGCTCATTTCCTGCTCCAGTTTTTCCTCTTCCTGGCCGATGCTCGCGCGCATGATCCGCGGCAGGAGCTTGACCACCAGCACCACGCCGACAACACCGAACGTGTAGGCCACGCCGTATGCGGCCGGGGCCGCGCTGTCGTGGGCCAGTTCCACGGCCACGGCCAGGCCCGGCGTGGAGGTCAGGGCTCCGGCGAAGAGTCCGGCGGTGATCTCTTTTGAAAATCCGAACCATGCCTTGCAGCCGAGGGCCGTGAGCAGGCCCGTCGCGATCATGACCATGGCCCCGATGCTGAGGGCCAGACCCCCGCGCTTCATGGAGTGCATGAAGCCTGGTCCGGCCTGCTGCCCCACGGAATAGATGAACAGGATGAGCCCGAGGCTCTGGATCACACCGGGCAGGCTGAAGCCCGCGAATCCGGCCAGAAGGCCGGTAAAGACGATGCCAGAGGAGCCAAGGGAAAAGGAGAATATCTTGACCTTGCCGAGCAGGTGCCCGGACAGGATGACGGCAAGCAGCAGGAACATGGGATTATGCAGGAGCTCCATGGGGAACCTCCAAAAGATTGTTTGATCGATCAATAGGCGCAGGCACTACTCTTTTTGTCCCGCATTGCAAGCGGAAAGTGACGGGTAGCGCCGGAGGAATCAGGGCGCGTGAAGTCGCGGGGGCGCATCGGAGCTGTCGGTAAATCGTCACGAACCGCGCTCAACGCCCCTTTGCTTGAGCAGTGCGTAGAGTCTGGGTCGGGACAGGCCCGAGAGACGGCAGGCGTTTGCGATTTCGCCCTTGCTGACCAGCATCAGATTCTTGAGATACCACGTCTCCAGCTCGGCCATGTGCTTTTCACGATACTCCCTGAGGCTCGGGAAAGCCTCCCCGTCCGTGAGCGGTGGCGTCCTGTTTTCAAGTTCGGGCAGCTCCGCGACCAGGAGCCGGGCGACGTTGGCGCGAATGTTTCTGGACAGGTGCTGGGGGTAGAGGATGGGTTCGGTCCCGGCCCGGACCACGGCCTGATCGAGGGCGTTGACCAGCTCGCGGATGTTTCCCGGCCATTCGTACTGCATGAGGGTGTCGAGAAAGTCCGGAGAGAAGCCTTTGTTGTCTATGTTCAGCCGTTTGCAGGTGCGGCGCACGAAGTGACAGATGAGATCGTTCAGGTCGTCCAGCAGGTCGCGCAGGGGGGAGAGCTCAAGCCGTATCCCGCGCAGGCGGTAGAACAGGTCCCGCCGAAAGGTGTCGGCCCGGACCATGGCCTCAAGATTTCGATTGGTCGCCGCCACCAGCCTGAAATTGCTGGTGATCTCCTTTGCCCCGCCCACGGGACGGAAGCTGCGGCCTTCGAGCACGCGCAGGAAGACCTTCTGGGTGGACAGGGGCAGTTCACCGACCTCGTCCAGAAACAGGGTCCCGCCGTCGGCCTGCTTGACGAGGCCGATGGAGCGGTTCTCCGCGCTGGTGAACGCGCCGCGTTCATGGCCGAAGAGCATGCTTTCCACCAGGGTTTCGGGCATTGCCGCGCAATCGACCACCACGAAAGGCTTGCCCGCGCGCGAGCTGTTGGCGTGGATGGCCGGCAAAGAGCTCCTTGCCGGTGCCTGTTTCGCCGGTGATGAGCACGTTCACATCCGTGGATGCGGCCTGGGCCACGATGTCGAGGCAGGAGTTGAGCAGGCGGCTGTTGCCGACGATCCCTTCGCGCCGCAGGGAGACCGGCGCGCACTTGGCGGGCCGCTCGCGATGGTATTCTAGGGCCCGCTCCGCCAGGACCATGAGGCGCTGCATGTTCACGGGTTTGGGCATGAAATTCCAGGCCCCGCCGCGGATGGCGGCCTCGGCCGCGTCCGGGTCGCGGCTTTTGGACATGACGATGATTTCCGGGCGCGACGGCACCTCGCGCAGGGTAGACAGGAATTCCAGACTGTTCTTGCTGCCGGCCTCGTCGCCGAGCAGGACCAGGGAAAATTCGCCCACGTGCAGCATGGCAAGACCTTTGGACAGCGTCGTGCTGTGGGCCGCGTGCAGGTTGTGCCTGGCCAGTTCCGCCATCAGCGATTGGCAAAATGCCGCATCGCCATCGATGATCAGAATGTCGCTCATGAAGACTCCCGCAGTGCTGTCTTGTCTGGCAAGACGATAATCAGGCTTTTTAGGGCTTCGCAAAGGTGAGTGTCGCCCGGTCCGGAAGGGCCTGCTCCAACCGGTGCGAGGACATGGCTCTCACCTACACTGTTTTGCTGTCTCGTCAAGTAAGACACTTCTCTTGTCCCAAGACAAAGTTCATTTGTCTCTCACCTTCTCTCCTTTCATAATTGCGTACTGTTTTTTATCCATTTGCTTGAATTATTTTGGAATGAATGATTCGGCACGCAAAGTGTTTTTACGGACAACATGAGAGAGCAAGGGCGCTCTGCAGCGGAGTTCTTTTACATCGCAATATAGGTTGAATTTGAATTTTGTGCTGGCGCATGGCGCGGAAAGTACGTTCTCGCCTTCCCGGCAAGAGGTCATTGATGATCTGATGACAGGGTGCCCCCTGCGAGGAGGAGTGGAGGATGAAACGCAAATGGGACGCAAGAACCAAGGCGCGTATCGTGCTCGAAGGGCTCATGGGCGGGTGTGTGAACGAGATCTGCCGAAACCATGAGCTGCGACCGGGGCTGTACTATAAATGGCGGGGACATTTCCTGGAGCACTGCCACCTCATTTTCGAGGAGCAGCCCAGAGCCCCGAGTCAGTCGGACCTGGCTGCCGAGAACGAAAAGCTCAAGCGTCTGGTGGGCGAGTTGACCCTGGAATTGAACAAGGGCGGAAGTCTTCGCTGATCGAGGGACAAGGGGGATGACATGGCCAGAAGGATAGGAGTGTATGTCTGTCACTGCGGCTCGAACATCGCGGGCAAGGTGGATTGTCCGGACGTGGCCGCTTTTGCACGGGGGCTCAAGAACGTCACGGTTTCGCGTGACTACCAGTTCATGTGCTCGGATCCCGGCCAGGACATGATCATCCGGGACATTAACGAACACGGGCTGGACCGCGTGGTTGTGGCCTCCTGTTCGCCGCGCCTGCATGAGAAGACATTCCAGAAGGCCTGTGCCCGGGCCGGGCTCAATCCCTACCTCATGCAGCACTGCTGCATCCGCGAGCACTGTTCATGGGTGACCGGTGACAAGGCCGAGGCCACGGCCAAGGCCAAGCATATCGTCGAGGCAGCCGTGCTTCGGGTGCGCAGGCATCAGGAGCTTCATTCCCGCGAGGTGGCCGTCGTGCCCGACGTCATGGTCGTGGGCGCGGGCATCGCCGGCATCCAGGCCGCTCTCGATGTCGCCCGCTCCGGGCATCGCGTCATCCTGGTCGAGAAGTCCCCGTCCATCGGCGGACACATGGCCCAGTTCGACAAGACTTTTCCCACCCTGGACTGCGCCGCCTGCATTTCCACTCCGAAAATGGTGGCCGTGGCCCAGGAACCCAATATTGACCTTCTGACCTGGAGCGAGGTGGAGGAGGTCACGGGCTTTGTCGGCAACTACACCGTCACCGTGCGGCGCAAGGCTCGTTACGTTCGCGAGGACATCTGCACGGGTTGCGGGGCGTGTCTGGAAAAATGTCCGACCAAGGTCTTGAGCGAGTTCGAGGAGGGTCTCGGCATGCGCCGGGCCATCTACCGCAATTCTCCCCAGGCGGTGCCAAGCACCCCGGTCATCGACGCCGAGCATTGCAAGATGCTCACCAAGGGCAAGTGCGGCGTCTGCCAGAAGACCTGTCCCACCGGAGCCATCGATTTCACCCAGCAGGACCGCCGGGAAGTCTACCATGTGGGCAGCGTGATCCTGGCCACGGGCTACGACACCATGGACCCGACCCCCATGACCGAATACGGGTTCGGCCGCTATCCGGAGGTCTATACCGCCCTGCAGTTCGAGCGTCTGAACAACGCCGTGGGCCCCACCGGCGGCAAGATCCTGATGAAGAACGGCGAGACCCCGAAGAGCGTGGCCATCATCCACTGCGTCGGCAGCCGCGACAAAAATTACCATGAGTACTGTTCGCGTACCTGCTGCATGTACGCCCTCAAGTACGACCACCTCATCAAAGACAAGGTCGGGCACGGGGCGGAAGTCTACAATTTCTACATCGACATGCGTTGTTTCGGCAAAGGGTACGAGGAATTCTACCGCCGCGTTCAGGACGAAGGGGTGACCTTCGTGCGCGGCAGACCTTCTGAAGTCGTCCAGGAAAACGGCAAGCTGGTCGTGGTGGGCGAGGACACCCTGCTCGGGACTCGTCTGCGTGTGCCCGTGGACATGGTCGTGTTGTGCACGGCCATGGAGGCGCGCGCGGACACCACGGAAGTGGCCCGTGTTTTCGGCGTGTCCCAGGGCCGGGACGGATTTTTCCTTGAAGAGCACCCCAAGCTCGGTCCCGTCTCCACGGCCTCGGACGGCATCTATCTGGCCGGAACCTGCCAGGGGCCCAAGGATATTCCCGACGCCGTGGCCCATGCCGCGGGCGGCGCGGCGCAGGCCCTGGCCCTGGCCGCGCGCGGGGTGGTGTCCATCTCCCCCACGACCTCCTGGATCAATCCGGACATCTGTGTCGGCTGCAAGATGTGCATCGGGCTGTGCCCGTATTCGGCCATCGAGTTCGACGAGCGTCGCCACATAGCGGTCATCAACGAGGCCATGTGCAAGGGCTGCGGCAGCTGCGCCGGGCATTGTCCGAGCGGAGCGGCCCAGATCAAGCATTTCCGCCAGGTGCAGGTCTTCAACGAGATAGACGGTCTGCTGGACCGCAAGCCGGACATAATGGCCCTGATTGGAGATATTTACGAAACCGCGAACCGAGCAGAGGCGTGAGGAGGATTGCATGAACCAGGAATTTGAACCCGCCATTCTGGCTTTTGTCTGCAACTGGTGCACCTACACCGCCGCCGATCTGGCCGGAACCTCGCGCATGGTGCAGCAGCCCAATGTCCGCCTTGTGCGCATGATGTGCACGGGCATGGTCGATCCCAAATATGTCATCAAGGCCCTGTTGTCCGGGGCCGACGGAGTGCTCGTCAGCGGCTGCCATCCCGGCGACTGCCACTACATAAACGGCAACTACAAGGCCCGGCGGCGGGTCAAGCTTTTAAACGAGATCCTGCCGCAGTTCGGCATAGACGAACGGCGGCTGCGCCTGACCTGGGTCGGGGCCAGCGAAGGCAATGAATTTGCGGCCACGGTCAATAATTTCATCAATGAAATCCGAGAGCTCGGCCCGCTGGACGTGCGCGGTATGGCAGCCCTTTAAGCGGACGGGGAGGAGTAATCATGGCCACCACGGTACGAATTGAAGTTGGCGAACACGGCCCGGTTCCGGCCCTGCAGGATTTTTTCAGGAAATTGCTGGCGGACGAATCCCTGTCCGGCATCATGGTCCCCGTGCATCTCTTCGGCGGCGGCATGCCTATGCCGACCCTGGTCACCGATCCGGCCCAGCTGGATCGGGCCGACCCGCTGGCTCCGGCTTTTCCCATGAGCAGCGCGAAGCTCGTCTCGCGGCTGAGCAAGGGTTCGGCGGGGGAACGCTTCGCCGTGGTCATGCGCCCCTGCGAGATCCGGGCCTTCATGGAACTGGTCAAGCTCAATCAGGGCTTCCTTGAGGAGGTCATCCTCATCGGCATGGATTGTCCGGGAGCCTACGACAACATGCATTATCGCGATTTTCTCGGCGAGCGCGAGCCCATGGCCGCCAGCGCCGAATTCCACAAGGCCCTGGCCGAGGGCCGAAAGCCCGCTTCCGTCGAGCTGGCCGGAGCCTGCAAGGTCTGCGAGCACCCCACGCCGCAAGGCACGGACATTGTCGTCGGCCTTTTCGGGGGCGACATCTCTTCAGGCATCCAGATCATGGCCGCCAGTCCTCGCGGCGAAGCCCTGCTCGGGGCCATGGGGCTGCAGGCCCAGGAACCCGACGGGAAACGCGAGGCCGCCGTCGCCGCCCTGGTCGGTGAGCGTGAGGCGGCGCGGGACGCCATGTACGCCGACGTGCAGGAGCGGACCTCGACGCTGGAGAAGCTGGCCCAGTATCTGGGCTCCTGCGTGAACTGCTACAACTGCCGGGTGGCCTGCCCGGTCTGCTACTGCAAGGAGTGCGTCTTCAACACCGACGTCTTCGAGCACAAGCCCTGGCAATATCTGGATTGGGCCAAACGCAAGGGCAGCCTCAAGCTGCCTACCGACACCGTCTTTTACCATCTCACGCGCATGGCGCACATGAGTACGGCCTGCGTGGGCTGCGGCCAGTGTTCCAACGCCTGCCCCAACGGGGTGGAGGTCGTGGAGCTGTTCCGCACCGTGGCCGCCCGCACGCAGAAGAGTTTCGACTATCAGCCTGGACTCAGTCTGGACCAGGCTCCGCCCCTGACGGTGTTCAGGGAGGACGAATATCAGGATACGGTTTCGCACCTGGCTTGAATCCGAGGAGGAGGCAATGAGGAAACAATACGGCGCGTTGGTGGTGGGCGCGGGTATCGCCGGACTCCGGGCGGCTCTTGATCTGGCCGTGACCGGACACAAGGTGGCCCTGATCGACAAACGCCCCAGTCATGGCGGCATCCTGAGCCAGCTGGATTACCAGTTCCCTTCGGATCACTGCGGCATGTGCCGCATGCTTCCGCTCATGAGCCGGGATGCGTCCAGTCAGTTTTGTCTGCGTAAAGGCATGTTTCATGAAAATATAGATCTGATGCTTTCAACGGAGCTTGCGTCCCTGGAAGGTGAACCCGGCAAGTTCTTCGTCAGCCTGAGCAGGCGCTCCCCACTGGTCGATCCGCACAAGTGCGTCAGCTGTGGGAAATGTTCCGAGGTCTGCCCGGTCAAGGTTCCGAGCGAATTCAACGCCGGGCTGACGAAGCGCTCGGCTGTCTATTTGCCGGTGCCGCACGCCATTCCCAATCATTATGTCCTGGATCTTGATAATTGCATCCGCTGCTGGAAATGCCACGAAGTCTGTCCGACAGGGGCCATTGACCTCAAGTTCGAAGAGCGCGCGCGGTTCGGCATTCTGGTGGCGGACGAGGAGGAGCAGACCCGCTCCACGGTGCGCGAAAGCCTTGAGCATCTGCAATTCCCGGTCTTTGAGGCGGCCGGTGGCCAGGAAGCCCTGGATTTGCTTGAGTCCGGCGCGTCGATCAATTTCGTGCTCGTGGGGCTCAATCTGCAGGGCGTGGATGCCCAGCGCGTCATGACCCGCGCCCAGGAACTCAGTCCCGGCATGCCCGTGGCCGTCTTGGCCGCCGCCGGGCAGGAAGAGGCTGCGGCCGATCTGGTGCGGCGCGGGGCGCGGGATCTGTTCATGAAGCCGCTCTCGTCCAAGAAGTTCGTGCCCTGGCTGGACAAGCACTACATGCGCATCATGTCCGACACCACCGAAGAGCTGCAGGTCAGCGCGGTGATCCTGGCCGGAGGTTTCGACTGCTACAATCCCGACATGGACCTAAACGGCGGACGGGATATCTGGGGGTACGGCCATCCGGCCGTGCTGACCGCCGTGGAGTTCGAGCGTCTGCTGAGCGGCACCGGACCCACGGGCGGCAGGCTGACGCGGCCGGGTGACGGCAGGCCCGTGAACAGGATCGCCTGGATTCAGTGCGTGGGCTCGCGCGATGTGGGCAAGAACGCCGATTACTGTTCCTCGGTCTGCTGCATGTTTTCCATGAAGGAGGCCATGCTGGCCAAGAAGGTCACGGACGGGGCGGTGGATGCCACCATCTTCTACATGGACATGCGCACCTTCGGCAAAGGCTGGGACGATTACCGGCAGAAGGCCGTGCAGCAGGGCGTGCATTTCGTGCGCAACCGGCCGCACTCGGTCGTGCCTGCCGAGGGCGGCGGGGTGCTGCTCGAATCGCTGAGCGACGACGGCACGCGCCGCTCGGAGGAATTCGACATGGTGGTCCTGGCCGTGGGCGCCCGGCCCCCGAGGGGTATGGACAAGTTCGCCGCCACGGTTGGCATCGAGACCAACGAGTGGGGCTTTTGCAAGACCCAGCCCTATGCCCCGGAGCGGACCAGCCGGGTCGGCGTGTTCGCGGCCGGATCGTTCGGCGAGCCCCGCGACATCTCCGAGTCGGTCATGCAGGCCGGTGCGGCGTCCGAGGCGGCGGCGCGCATGATCAAGATCTACGACGTGCTGGGGGCGGCTCCGGCGCCCGCGGAGCCGGACTATCCGGATGTTTCCCGCGAGCCGGTGCGCACCCTGGTGGCCGTGTGCACCTCCTGTCCGACCCTGGGCAAGGTGGTGAACCTGGACGAGCTGGCGCACACCGTGGGCCGGGTCCATTCGGTCGGCACGGTGCTTCCCGTGTTCCAGGCCTGCACCGAAGCCGGCTGGAAGCAGATCCTTGAAACGGTCAAACAGAAGAAACCCAACCGCATTCTCATAGGGGCCTGCATGCCCTACGCCTACATTCCGCGCTTGAAAGAAATGGCCCGCACCGTGGGGCTCAACCCGGCGCTCATGGATGTGGTCGACGTGCACACCCCGACCTTCAACGGACGCGACTCCGTGGACGTGGCCCGCGAAATATTCTCCAGCCTGTCCATGGCCGTGGCCAAACTGCAGGGTGTCGATCCCACGCCGCCGGACGTGCTCATGGACGTGTCGCGCTCGGCGCTGGTGGTGGGGGGAGGCCTGGCCGGTCTGACCGCGTCCATGGCCATCGCCGACCAGGGCTTCGGTGTCTGTCTGGTGGAGGCCGAGGAGGAGCTCGGCGGCATGGCCCTGCGCCTGCACACCCAGCTCGATGGCACGGACCCGCGCAAGTACATGGAGGACCTTGTCGCCCAGGTCGAAAAGCACCCGCGCATCAAGGTCTTCAAGGACGCGCGCGTGGTTCTTTCCCGAGGCAGCGCCGGACGCTTCCGCTCCGCCATAAGCGGCGACAATGGCATCTTCCCGCTGGAACACGGCGTGACCATTCTGGCCACCGGCGGTCATGAGGCCAAGATCTACGAGAGCGGATTCTGCGTGCACAGGACGGTCATGACCCACTTCGGGCTGGAGGAGAAACTGGCCACGGGCGCGCTTGACGTGGGCAGCCTTGGCGCGGTGGCCATGATCCAGTGCTGGCGGTCCCGCAAGGAAGGCGAGCGCAACTACTGCAGCCGCATCTGCTGTCCGGAGATGCTGAAAAACGTGCTGACCATGAAGGAGCGCAACCCCGACCTGCCCATTTATGTTTTCTACCGCGACATCATGGCCCAGGGCTTCCTTGAGGCCTATTACACCCAGGCGCGCAAGGCCGGTGTGATCTTCATCCGTTACGATCTGGAGAAACCGCCCAAGGTGCGCTTTGTCGAAGGCAAGCCCGTGATCACCGCCCTGGACCCGATTCTGGGCAATGAAATAGAGGTGCACGCGGACATCCTGTCCCTGTCGAGCGGGGTGGAGCCGAACGATGTGGACGATCTGGTGGAGATCTTCGGGGTCAAGACCGACGCCAACGGATTCTTCCAGGAGGCGGACAGCAAATGGCGGCCCGTGGATTTCCTGAAGCAGGGAGTCTACATGTGCGGGCTGGCCCATTCGCCCCGGCGCATGGCCGAAACCGTGGCCTCGGCCAAGGCGGCGGCCCAGCAATCCCTGCGCATCCTCTCGGCGGGCAAGGTGGCCCGGGAGACCCTGGTGGCCACGGTGCGGCCGTCCCTGTGCTCCCTCTGTCAGGCCTGCGTGGCGGCCTGCCCCTACGGGGCGCGCACCGTGGATCTGGAGAACGAGCTCATACTGGTCGATGAGATGCTCTGTCAGGGCTGCGGAGCCTGCGCGGCGGTCTGCCCCAACAGCGCAACGGTGATCAAGGGCTTCCATGACGGTCCGATGATGGCGGTCATTGACGCCGCCCTGGAACAATTGGCCTAGGCCAAGGGGAGGTGAATCATGAACCAGACGCAAGCACACGCATGGAGCCCGGATGCCGTTACCCGGGAGATTCTTGAAGAGCTGCGCGGCGAGATCGGGGCCTGCATGCAGTGCGGGACATGCACCGCGTCATGCCCCAACGGCTTCGCCATGGACATAACGCCCCGGCAGATGTGGCGGATGGTGCAGTTCGGAATGCTGGACAGGATTCTTGAAAGCAAAACGTTCTGGATGTGCTCTTCCTGCTACATGTGCACCCTGCGCTGTCCGCGCGGATTGAAGCTGACGCGGGCCATGGGGGCGCTGAAGCGGCTGGCCCGGCAGCGGGGCACATGGAAGATCAGGAAGAACAGCGCGTTTTACGACGCATTCATGGAAAACGTGGAGAAGTACGGGCGTGTGCAGGAGACGAGCCTCATGCCCGGCTACTTCCTGAAAAGCCGCGACCCGCTCCTGCCGCTGCACTACCTGCCTCTGGGGGTGCGCATGATGCGGGCCGGCAAGCTGCACCCGCCGAGCAGCGCCCAGAAAGGGCGGCTGAAGGAGCTTTTCGCCAAGGTGCGCGAGATGGAGGAGGAATCATGAAATACGCCTACTATCCAGGCTGCTCGCTGCAGGAAAGCGCCCGGGAGTTCGACGTGTCCGTGCGGGCCGTCATGGCCGCGCTGGGGGTGGAGCTCGTTGACATACCGGACTGGACCTGTTGCGGGGCCAGCGCGGCCGAGCCGGTCAGCGCGCTCATGAATTACGCACTCCCGGCCCGCAATCTCGCCCTGGCCGAGCAGGAGCTACCGGGGCTCGATGTGCTCGCCCCGTGCAGCGCCTGCTACCTCAATCTCCTGAAGGTCAACCGCGAAGTCGTCGGCAACAAGGATCTGCACGCGCGGGTCAATGAGGCCCTTGGCGCGTCGGGCCTGAATTACCGGGGCACCGTTGGGGTGCGGCACATTCTGGACGTGCTGGTCAACGACATCGGGCTTGATCCCATAAAGGAGCGGATCGTCAACGATCTCGGAGGGATGCGCGTCTCCGCATACTACGGATGCCAGATCCTGCGTCCCTACGAGGTTTTCGATGATCCCCGGCACCCGGTCAGCATGGACAACGTGCTCTCGGCCCTGGGAGCCAAGCCGCTGCCGTGGGACATGGGCAACAAATGCTGCGGCGCTTCCCTCATGGTCACGCATCCGGAGGTGGCCATGCATTCCGTGGCCGCCATTCTGGGAGCCGCCGATGGCTCCGACGCCGTGGCCACGGTCTGTCCGCTCTGCCAGATGAATCTGGAGGCATATCAGCACGATTCGGCGGCCGGGGGGCACCATGTGCCGATACTGTATCTGACCCAGCTCATGGGCCTGGCGTTCGGCCTGGAGGAACCCTCCGTGTTGCTGGACAAGAACATGAGCATGGATGGGAGCATGCGCGCCGGGATCAGATCCCGGGCCTGGCGGCACGAAGCGCCAGGCGAAGGTGACGAGACGCTTGCCCGCGAAACCTGATTAAAAACAAAGGGGGTAGTTATGTTCAAGGACATCATCGTAGGCGTGACGCCCAGCGGCGTGGATGCATGCGCGGTTGAATCCGCGGTGGGTTTCGCCAAGAAGTTCGAGTCCAATCTTTATCTGGTCCACGTGGCGGGAATGGAGCAGGGCTGGGGTTCCATCGAGACCCTGGAGGCCTCGGGCGAGACGGCCCGGCTGGAGGCGCGCATCCGAGAAATGTACGCTTCCCTGCTGGCCGACCTGCCGAGCGTCGCGGTGCAGGTCGTGGCCGGGATTCCGCATAACGAGCTTCTGCGCCTGGCGCGCAAGAAGGACACCGACCTGGTGGTTATGGGGCCGCACACCAAGGAATACGAGGAAAAGCGGGCCCAGATGTGGGGCATGGCCGGCAGCACCCTGGAACGGGTCAGCCAGAAGGCGCGCTGTCCGGTCATGATCGTGCATCGCGCCGTGGAGTGCAAGGATCCGGCGTTCTCCAACATCCTCGTGGCCACGGACTTCTCCGATCAGTCCGAGTGCGCGGTCAGCTACGGCGGCCAGATGGTCAGGCAGTACAAGGCCCGGCTCACGCTCATGAACGTCAGCGAGACCTCGACGGATTCGCCGCAGGGCCGAGCCGATATCGAAGCCAGGCTGCAAGCCGAATACGGCGACCGGCTCCAGGGCATCGACGATTTCGTCTATGCGGGCCGCTTCGGTCGGCCGGCCATGGAAATTCTGAATATGGCCACGCAGATCGGCGCGGATCTGATCATCATGGCTCACCATTCCAAGGCCGACGACCCGGAAGAAGCCTTCCTCGGCTCCACCGTGGTGCAGGTCTCGGTCAATGCGCCGTGTCCGACCATGAGCGTCAACCGCCACTTCGACCTGCGTTGCGGGCTGATGTACGATCAGACCGGTCAGGTGGTTGATGTCGCGGCCACCGTCTAGCTCTAAGGGCGCACACGGGGGCGGACGGCTTGGCCCGGCCGTCTCCGCCTGCGCTTCGGCCGCTTGGGTAACCATTCATTTCGGGGGATACCGGGATGTTGAACGGAAAGATAATCGAGCTTGGTCGCGGGAAAAGTACCTTCATGGAAACAGTCCGGGAAATTTTGCCCGAGGGGGGGAACCTGAACATGTGTCTGACCTGCGGGGCATGTTCGTCCGGATGCCCGGCTTCCGGCCTGGAAGGCATGGACCCCCGCAAGTTCCTGCGCATGGCGGCGCTCGGCATGGACGAGGAAGTTCTGTCCACGCCCTGGGTCTGGATGTGCACCATGTGTCAGCGCTGCATTTACGCCTGTCCCATGAAGATCGACATTCCCCGTCTGGTCTACGAGGCCAGGGCCGCCTGGCCGAGGGAGACGCGCCCCAAGGGCATCATGGGCTCCTGCGACATGGCGCTCAAAAACGAGAGCGGAAGCGCCATGGGCACCGCGCCGGATGATTTCGCCTTCGTGGTCGATGACATCCTGACGGAATGCCGGGAGGCGCAGCCCGAATTCGAGGACATGGAAGCGCCCATCGACAATGAAGGCGCGGAATTCTTCCTCAACCAGAACTCGCGCGAGCCCGTGACCGAGCCCGACGAGCTGCTCCCCTTGTGGAAGATCCTGCATCTGGTCGGGGCGGACTGGACCTACGGGTCAAGGGGCTGGGCCGGGGAGAACTACTGCATGTTTCTGGCGGACAACCAGAGCTGGGAGCGTTTGACGCGTCAATCGGCGGACAAGGCCAGCGAGCTGGGGTGCAAGGTCTTTCTCAATACCGAGTGAGGCCACGTAACATACTCAGTCCGGGCCGGACTGGAAAAATTTGGTATCGAGCATCGATTCGAAGTAAAAAACATCTATGAATATTATGCAAAATGGATTCGGGAAGGCAAACTCAAGGTCAATTCCGAATGGAACAAGGATCTCAAGATAAAATTCACGGTGCAGGACCCGTGTCAGATCGTCAGGAAAAGTTATGGAGACGCCATCGCCGATGACCTGCGTTTTGTCGTGAAATCAGTTGTCGGCGAGGAAAACTTCATCGACATGCACCCGAATCGTTCCAACAACTACTGTTGCGGTGGTGGCGGAGGATTCCTGCAATCGGGGTTCAAGGATCAGCGCCTGGCCTACGGGCTGACCAAGGACGAGCAGATAAAGGCCACCAAAGCCGATTACTGCATCGCCGCCTGTCACAACTGTCATGCCCAGATTCATGAACTGAGCGAACACTACGAAGGACATTACGGAGTGGTGCACCTGTGGACCCTGATCTGCCTCTCGCTTGGCATCCTCGGGCCCAACGAGCGGACGTATCTGGGGGATGATCTGAAGGATATAAACGTTTTTCATCCTGAAATTGCAGTCTAGGACGGGTTTTTTCTTGATGTGATTTCAGGCCCCTGGATGGCGTATCAAGTAGGGAAAGGCCGAAACTTGTCGTTCAAGTTTCGGCCTTTGACATTTTTTGGTCCTGTATTGCCGGCAGAACCAATTCTTGCCTTGGGCGGAATTTTTTCAGCTCTTTCAGGACTGGATGACCCTTGGCATGTCGATGCCGTATTTGCGCATGCGGTTCAGCACCGTGACGCGGTTGATGCCCAGTATCCTGGCCGCCTCCGATTTGTTGCCACCGGCCTGGCGCAGGGCCTGGAGGAGCTGCTGCTTCTGCGTATCCTGACCTAAGTTGACAGGGCGCGGATTTTCGGAAGCGAGGGTGGGCGTTGCGATGTTGTGCGGCAGGTGCTCGGGCTCGATGTGGCCGTGGTCGGCCAGCACGAAGGCGTACTCCAGGGCGCTTTTGAGTTCGCGTATGTTGCCCGGCCAGGAATAGTCCATGAAGAGGTGCAGGGTCTGGGGGCTTAATCCCTTGATGTCCTTGTCGCTCTTCATGCGCAGCCGCTGGATGAAGTAGTCGGCCAGCAGGGGGATGTCTTCCTTGCGTTCGCGCAGGGATGGCAGGTGCACGGGGATGACGTTGATACGGTAAAAGAGGTCCTCGCGGAACTGCCCCAGAGAGATGAGCTCCGGCAGAACCTTGTTGGTGGCGGTAATGATGCGCACGTCCACGGACAGCTGCCGGTTGTCTCCGACCCGCTCGAAGGTCTTGGTCTCCAGCACGCGCAGGAGTTTGACCTGAACCGGCATGGGCAGGTCGCCGATCTCGTCCAGAAAGATATCGCCTCCATGAGCGGCCTCGAAGCGGCCTTGCCTATGTCTGAACGCTCCGGTGAACGCACCCTTGACGTGCCCGAAGAGTTCGCTCTCAAGGAGCGCCTCGTTCAGGGCAGCGCAGTTGAACTGCACGTAAGGCTGGTCGCTTCTGGGGCCCAGATCGTGAATGGCCCGCGCCACCAGTTCCTTGCCCGTGCCTGATTCGCCACAGATGAACACCGGCGCGTCGCTTTGCGCGGCTTTCTCGATCAGGTGGAAAACCCTGCGCATCTGCGGCGAATGTCCGACCATGCCGTGAAATACGGTTTCTTCCTCAAGCATGCGCGAGAGCTGCTGCAACTCGTTTTCCTTGCGGTCGAGTTCCGAGAGGTCGGTCATGGTCTCCACGGCCCCGACCGCGCTGCCGTCTTCGGCGCGCAGAATGGAGGCGGTCTTGAGGATGGGGACGTAGGTGCCGTCCTTGCGCATGATGCTGCACTTGCGGCGCACGAAGACGCCCTGTTCGAAAAGCTTGCACCAGGCCTCGCGGGCTTCGGAACGGACCCGGCGGCAGGCGTCGCACTTGAAGAGGGAGCAGTTGGCGCCGATGAGCTCCTCCCGGCTGTATCCGGTGATTTCTTCCAAGGCCCGGTTGACCATCTTGATGGAGCCGTCCGGATCCACCAGCAGGAGCCCTTCCTGCATGAGGTCCACAATTTCGTGCCAGTGGGCCTCCAGCGGGGGCGTTGCGGGCAGGCCGGTTTGGGGCTTTTGAGGGATCTGGAAGAGGGGGGTCATGAGTCTCCTGGGGCTGCGTTAGCGCGAATCGGGTGTTGTAAGCGGTGCTGAATTAGTTGTTTAAAACATTTATACAGTTGATATGTGATTAATCACTTGTCAATGCCCACTTCTGGCGTCCCGGTTTTTTTCATTTGTATTTTTTCAATGAATTCAAGGGAGAACTAGCCTTCGGCAATTCCTACTCTTTTGGTATGCGTTCTGCTCTATACTGCTCAGTCACACCGGAGACAATCATCCATGACAATTACCAAGAGGAGTTCATCATGAAGAAGCAGACTTTCGTGGGCATCGCAGCCGCCCTGATTTTGGTATCCTATGTAGGTATTTCCGTCGCCAGTGAAGTGGGCAACGCGCGCAAGGGTCGTTTTTTGTTTCGCCAGAACTGCCGTCCGTGCCACATGGAAAATCCCGTTGGGGCCAAGCCCGCCCATTACCTCGGGCCCGACGCCAAGACCCAGGCCGAGTGGAAGGCCGTGTTCGAGAGTTATGGCGACCTGCCTTGCAAGGACGAGTGGTCCAAGATTTCCGATAAGGATCGTCAGGACATCTTTCGCTATGTCCATGACGGCGCCAAGGACTCCCCGACCCCGGCCAAGTGCGGCTGATCAAGTGGTTTTAGACGCGGCCACAAAGCCTGAACATGCATGAAGGAGCAGGAATATTGAAACCCGCCACCGACAGCTCGAAAAGGGAACACGGGATGAAAACCCAAGCGAAAACACTCTCCAGACGCGGATTTCTTCAGGCGTCGGCGGCGGTGGCGGCCACCGCCGCCGGCGTCCCGGCGCTGAAGGGCCATCTGGCCACGGCCCATGCCGCAGGAGCGGCGCCCCAGGCTCCGGTCACCTCGCACTACACGGTCTGCGACATGTGCTTCAACCGCTGCGGCATGATCGCGAGGGTGCAGAACGGCCGGGTGGTCAAGCTCGACCCCAACCCCAAATTCCTCAAATCCAGAGGCATGCTCTGCGCGCGCGGCAATGCGGCCGTGGATCACCTCTATGACCCCAACCGCCTGAAAACCCCGCTCCTGCGCAAGGGCGCCCGCGGGGAGGGCAAATGGCAGCAGCTGACATGGGAACAGGCCCTCGATCATGCAGCGGAGCAGTTCACGCGCATCGCGGAGAAATACACCCGCTGCGGGGTCATGTTCTCTCCGGGCTCGGACATGCAGTCCCAGTTCCTGATCCGCTTCGCCGAGGTCTTCGGTTCTTACAACGTGACCTCGCACGAGACGCTTTGTCTGCTGAGCAAGAACCGGGCGTACCTCGACACCTTCGGGGAGACTCCCTACGCCGACGTGCTCTATTCCAAGTACATCATCATCTCCGGGGCCAACCCCCTGGAGGCGATCATCACCCCGGACACCATCGATCTCATGGAGGCCCGCAAGAACGGCTGCAAGATCGTGGTTCTGGACCCGCGCTACACCAAGACCGCGGCCCTGGCCGACGAGTGGTACGCCATCCGTCCCGGCACGGACATGGCCTTTTTCCTGGCCCTGACCAATGTCATCACCGAAGAGCGGCTCTACGACCCGGCCTTTGCCGAGAAGATGCTCTTCGGGCTGGATGAGTATGCGGCCCATGTGCGGCAGTACACGCCGGAGTGGGCGGCCGGGGAATGCGGGATTCCGGCGGAAGACATCCGGCGCATCGCCCGCGAAATCGCGGCGGCGGCCCCGGCGGCCATGATCTATCCCGGCCGTCGCAGCTCGGACTACGAAGACTCCACGCAGATCCGCCGTTCCATGGCCATCGCCAACGCCCTCCTGTCCAACTGGGACAGGCCCGGCGGCATCCTCGCGTCGCGGGAAGTGGGCGTGCGCGCCCCGTACTTCGACGTGCCCTGGTACGACGACAACCCTGATGACCGCATCGATCACGGCATGGCTCCGGGTCTCATCCACCACGAGGGTTCATTTAAGCTCATGCGCGACGCCATCATCAAGGAGGAGCCCTATCCCATCCGCGGGTGGTTCACCTTCAAGACCAACTTCATGCAGACAGCGGCCAACCGTAACAAAACCCTGGAGATGCTCAAACACCTGGATTTCGTGGTCAACGCGGATATCGTCATGAGCGACACGGCCTGGTACTCGGATCTGGTCTTGCCTTCGCCGAGCTTCCTGGAGCGCAACGACCCCGTCTCCGCCCTGCAGGGCTCCTCGGCCTGCGCCTGCGCCGTGTGGCGTGATGCCGTGGTCCCGGCCATGCACGAATGCCGGGATATGCTCTGGATATGTACGGAACTGTCCAAACGCTTGGGCTTCCCGGAGAGTTTCGACTTCACCCTGGACGAGTACCGCAAATTGCAGCTGGAGAGCATCCCCGAAGCCTTCGAGGCCATCAAGGCCGACGGCGTGTACTACAATCCGAGCAAGGTCTACGGCATCTATTTTGACTCGCCGCTCAAGACCCAGGCGAAGAAGATCGAACTCTTCAACCAGCGCTACGCCCACGAAGGGCTCGACCCCATGCCCGTGTACAAGGCTCCGCGCCGCAAGGAGGGCGCCTTCAGGCTGGTGGTGGGACGCACGGCCTTCTTTACCCACAGCAACACCAACAACGCCCTGCTCATCCAGTTCAAGGACGAAAACACCCTGTGGATGCATCCCCGGTCGGCGGCCAGGCAGGGCCTTGTGGATGGGGAAATGGTCGAAGTGGCGAGCGCGGCTGGAACTGTTACGCTTGCGCTCAGGCTTTTCGAGGGCATGGAAGAGGAGACCGTGTACATGGCCACCGGGTTCGGGGCCCTGTCTCCGGAGTTGCCTCTGGTGCACAACAGGGGTGCGAGTATCGCCGAGGTGCTCGAAGATCACGCGGACTTCATTTCCGGAAACATGGCCATGCATGAAACCCTGGTCACCGTGACGAGGAGGGTGGGCTGATGAAGAAATACGCCATGGTCATCGATTCCTCGATGTGCATCGACTGCAAGGCCTGCATGGCCTCGTGCAAGGTGCAGAACAACGTGCCCCGCGGATACTGGCGAAACTGGATCAAGCACACCATCCCCGACTTTTCCCAGGGCTCCCAGACCCGGACCCATTTCCAGCCTGGGGGCTGCATGCAGTGCGACAACCCGACCTGCGTGCAGGCCTGCCCCAGCGGCGCGACCTACAAGGACACGCAGAACGGGATCGTACGGGTCAACGAGGCGCTGTGCATCGGGTGCGGCAACTGCATCACGGCCTGTCCTTACGACGCCCGCTTCCGTCATCCGGACAGGCGGGTGCCGGACAAGTGCGATTTCTGTTTCAGTTCCGGCAGACTTGAGCGCGGTCTTCTTCCCGCCTGCGTGGACACTTGCCCGACCAAGGCCCGGGTTTTTGGGGACTTGAACGACCCGGACAGCGACGCCTCCCGACTGCTGCGCGAAAAGCCTTCCGTCCGGGTGCTGGCCAGGGGGGGCATCGATACCAAACCAAACATGTATTACGTGGCTGCCACCGCGCCCACGGACTGGGTGGGCGAGGTCGAATTCCCCGGTGCGTTCACGACCATGGCCACCCTGGTCAACCCGGTGGTCAAGGTGGCGGTGGGCCTCAGCGCCCTGGGTGTCGCGGTCATGTGGGCCAAGCAGATCTTTTCTCCGGACAGGGAGGAGAGCGAACATGAATCGTCAGCCCCGGGAAAGGATTGAGGTGCCCCATGAGTGAAAAAATGATCCACAGACATACCCGGCTCTCCATCTTCATGCACTGGTTCAACGCCTTCTGCTGGTTCGCCCTTTTGCTGACGGGCCTGGGGCTGATCAAGAACGAAGAGCTGAACCCCGTTGGCGCGTGGTTACCGAACCTGATGCGCAGCCTTTTCGGCGGCGGGGAAAACCTGCTCCTGGTGCATCAGTACCTCGGCCTGGTCTGGGCCGGGGCGTTTTTGGCCTACATCCTCTTCAAGCCGCGCGCGACCTGGTCCTTCCTCAAGGAGGTCTTTCCCGTGTCTCCGGCCAGCGATATGCAGTGGCTGCTCAAGATGACCCTGAAGATGACCCTGGGTCGCAAAGGGATTGAGCGCTTCGGGCTGAGCCCGGACCTGCCGCCCCAGGGCTTTTACAACTTCGGGCAGAAGCTCTTCGCCCAGGCCTCGGTGGTGGGCGGGGTGGTGATCGTGGCCACGGGCCTGGTCATGTTCTTTTCAACCATATCCATGGACAACCCCGGCCCGGCGGCCTGGTCCCGCGTGATCCACTACCTGACGGTGGGTCTGGTTTTCGCGGGCCTGCTGGTGCACATCTTCATGGCCGCCATCTCCCGCGAGGAGCGCCCGGCATTCAAGTCCATGTTCACCGGCAACGTGTCCGAACACTACGTGCGGCATCATCACTCGTTGTGGTACGCGCAGGTGGCCGCCGAAAAGGACAAAGACGGCTAGTCACGGGCTTTCAAGAGGCGCGGCGGCTGTCCGTACGGTAAATTCAACTTTTAATGCAACCAATCAGATGAGGAGCAAGGCAATGCGCAGACAATCATCCCTTCTTCATGTTCTTGTGGTGGCGCTCCTTCTGGGGCTGCTCGCCGGCTGTTCCGGCGCGCGCGGTCACAAGGGCGCGGCTCTCCAGCTCGATCCGGCCAAGGTGCCCACACCCTACCACACCCTGGTGGACATCGAGTTCGTCAAACCTCTGGTCTTTGAGGCCATGCTGAACCAGAACCCGTCGACGGGGGCCATGATCATCGACGCCCGGCCCAAACAGCCCCGCTATGACAAGGGCCACATCCCAACGGCGGTGAGCCTGCCCGGCAGCCAGTTCGACAAGATGGCCGCCGAGGTCCTGCCTGCGGACAAGGACACCCTGCTGGTCTTCTATTGCGGCGGGCTGGCCTGTCCCTTGAGCCACCAGTCGGCCTGGAAGGCCGAAGCCCTTGGCTACACCAACGTCAAGGTCTATGCCGCTGGTGACCCTGAATGGGAATCCCTGGGGTACACGGTCTGGACGGCGCGCGATGTGCGTACGCCTCTGCCGGTGCTCGATCCGGCCAAGGTGACCAAACCGTTTCATCGGCTGCTGACCCTCGATCAGGTCAAGCCGTACGTGGCCAACGCCATGCTTTCGGCCACACCCATAGAGGACGTGATGATCATCGACGCCCGGCCCAAGCAGCCCCGCTATGACAAGGGGCACATCCCCACGGCCGTGAGCCTGCCAGACAGCCAGTTCGACAAGATGGCCGCCGAGGTTCTGCCTGCCGACAAGAGCGCGAAGCTGATCTTCTACTGCGGCGGAGTGGAATGTCCCTTGAGTCACCAGTCGGCCTGGAAGGCGGAAGCCCTGGGCTACACCAATGTGGCCGTGTATGCGGGTGGCGATCCTGAATGGGTGGCCAAGGGCCTTAAGGTCTGGACCGCCGAGGGGGCTTCCCAGGAGGCCGCGCCGGCCCCGGCCCCGGCCCCGGCCGCTGCTCCGGCCGGAGCATTGAAGGCCGGTGCTGCCGAAGGGACCATCGACAACGATGTATTCACTGAACTGGCCCGGAACAATGTGGACAGCATCCGGCTCATCGACGTGCGCGCACCTGCGGAGTTCGCCATCGCGCATATCCCCGGTTCCGTGAACATGACCGTGGACATGCTCGAGAAGAAAATAGACGAGTTCTCGGCGGAAAAGCCCCTCGTGTTCATTTGCTCCACCGGCGCACGCAGCGGCGAAGCCTTCTACATGTTCCAGGCCATGCGGCCTGACCTGAAGGACGTCTACTACGTTGACGCCAATGTCAGTTTCGCCCCTGACGGGTCTTTCGAGATCAAGAAGTAGCGGGGCCTGGTCTCTGTTCGCAATGCGTCACCCGTTGGCCGCCTTCGTCATGCATTGGTGAGGGCGGCCTTTAAAGTTTGCAGGGAGGGGGAAATGCCGTGAGGATCATGCATCTGCTGCGACGAGCCTTGTGTCTGTCCGTGCTGACGGCGCTGTGCTGCGTCTCGACTGGGCTGGCCGATCAGGAAACCGGCTCCCCGCTTTATGAGCAGGCCGCGCGTGCGGCCGAGCGCGACGGCTACAGGATGGTCACCACCGCCGGGTTGCGCGAGATGCTGCGCGTCAAGCCAGGCGTGCTGCTGGTCGATGTGCGTTTTTCCTACGAGTACGCCGAAGGACACATGCCCGGTGCGGTCAGTCTGCCCGTTGACCTCTCGGACCGGGGCGACCTGCCTCCTGCCCGGCGGCAGGCCTTCGAGGACGTCCTGGGCGCGGACAAGGACAGGATCATCGTGGTCTATTGCCGGGGATTTCGCTGACTGCTCAGCGGGATCGCCGCAGCCTGGGCCGTGCGTCTGGGATACACGAATGTCTTTCGCTACCCGGGCGGGTATCAGGCCTGGCAGGGGCGGACTCCCTGAAAGGGAGCAATGCCGGTTCTGTTTTCATTCGGATTGTCAGGAACCGGCGGACATTGTCTTTTCGATGACCTGAATCAGGGCTTCCCTGCTTACCGGCTTGGCCAGATAGTCGGTCATGCCGGCCTGAAGAAAGGTCTCCCTGTCTCCGGCCATGGCATAGGCGGTCATGGCGACGATGGGGATTGCGGCCTTGGCGCCAAGCTCCCTTGACTTGCGGATGATTCTGGTCGCCTCGACGCCGTCCAGGACAGGCATCTGGATGTCCATGAAGATCAGGTCGAAGTCCTGCCGGGCCAGGGCGTCCAGGGCTTCCTGTCCGTTCATGACCGCAGTCACCGTGTGCCCGAGTTTTTGCAACATTTTGAGGCTGGTCAGCAGATTGACCTCGTCGTCCTCGGCCAGAAGAATCCGGCGTGGGGAGTTGGCTGCCGAAGGAGCCTGGATCTGGGGCTCGGCAGGTTTCGGGATCGACAGGGGCAGGGACAGGCATATGGCGGTTCCCTCGCCGGGGCCGGTGTCCACTGCCAGATTGCCTCCCAGCAGCAGGGTCAGGCGCCTTACGATGGACAGGCCAAGCCCCGCGCCCTGGTGCTGACGGACGAAGGAACCGTCAACCTGTACAAAGGGTTCGAAGATGTCCTTGAGACGGTCATCCGGGATGCCTGTTCCCGTGTCAAAGACGCAGAGCAGCAGGCGACATTCTTTTTGCGCGTTGCTGGGCAGGGCGGAGATCTCGACGGCGATTCGGCCGTGCTCGGTGAATTTGATGGCGTTGCCGACCAGGTTGAAGAGAATCTGGCGCAGGCGCATCTCGTCTCCGACAAACCGTGGCGGCACGTTTTCGGCAAGCTGGAAGTTCAGGTCCAGTTTTTTTTGTCTGGCGATGGGGGCAAAGAGTTCGAGTACGGAATCCTTGAGCGCGCCAATTTCGAACTCGGTCTCGTAAAGTACCAGTTTTCCGGACTCGATGCGCGAGATGTCCAGGATGTCTGAAAGCAGGCGGGTCAGCCGGGTGGAGGAGTTGATGGCCATGGACACGAAGCTGCGCTGCTCCTCGTCCAGACTGGTCGTTTCCATGAGTTGCAGCGTGCCCAGCACTCCGTTCAGGGGGGTGCGGATTTCGTGACTCATGTTGGCCAGGAATTCACTCTTGGCCCGGTTGGCGGCTTGACTTTGGGTTGCCAGTTCCGTGGCCCGCGCCGTGGCTTCGAGCAGTTCCCGATTGGCGGTGCGCAGCTTGGCCTGGATCGAGTTGCGTTCGGTGATGTCCGTGGCGGTGAAGGTCACGCCCAGGGAAAGGTTTTCCGGGTCAAGGGGAGTAGAGGCCATGAGCACGTCAATGATGGTCCCGTCCTTTCTGAGCCAGCGCGTCTCGACCTCGCCGGTTCCTTTTGCCTTGATCTGCCTGTATTTTTCCCGGCCGACAAAGTCGAAATCCTCCTGCGCGGGATAAAGCATGCGTGCGCTTTGGCCCAGCAGTTCCTCTTCTGTATGTCCGGTCATTTCGCAGACGCGCTGGTTGACGCGGATCAGAACCCGGTTCCTGACCACGCCGATGCCCGTGGGGGCGACCTTGAAAATGGCCTGCAGGTGTTCCTGGCTTTCGCGCAGGGCTTCCTCGATCCGTTTTTGTTCGGTGATGTCGAGCATGAAGCCGAACCAGGTGATGCTCCCGTCCGGCATGGCCTGCGGGTTTGATGCGCCCCGGATCCATTTGGTCGCCTCGGTGCGGGTGAAGATGCGAAAATCTTCCTTCCAGGGGCTCATGGACAGGGCCGATTGCTCGATGGAGGCAAAGAGCCTGCTCTGGTCTTCCGGGAAGACGTTCTGAAAAAGAACGGAGGTGTCGCGCAGGGATTCGTCCGGCCATTCGAGTAGCCGACCCGCACCCTGGCTCACAAAGGGAATTTCGTATGCCAGGGGCCCCCTGCGGGTGAACTGGTAGAGCGCGCCGGGAACATTGGCGGTTATGGAGCGCAGCAGGGTCTCGTTTTTCCGCAAGGTCTCCTCGGCCGATTTTCGAGCAGTGACGTCCTGGGCAAAACCGTCGATAACCCATTCTTCAGGGCAATCGTGACTGCCGAGGCTTGCGTTTTCGTGAATCCAGATGACTTCGCCGTTTTTCTTTCTGGCCTGAAATTCGAAATGTCTGACCACGCCGTCAGCTTGCAGCAGATCTATGAATTCCCGGCGGCGAGAGGATTCGACGTAGAGCTGACGGGAGAGGTCCGTCAGATCGGCAAGAGCTTCCTGCGCTGTGTCATATCCCATCATTTCCGCCATGGCGGGATTGAGTTCCAGGAACCTGCCCGAAAGGGAGCTTCGATACACTCCGACCGGAGAATGTTCGAAGCGGTTTTTGTATCTGGCCTCGCTGTCTTCAAGGGCGGCCTGGGCGGCGGCGAGTCGTTTATCCAGCTCGTCGGCGGGGAGGGTGTTCGTCATATGGATTTTTGCTCCAGAGAGTCGCTGTGATCAGGCAGAACTGGTCTGTTGTTCTTGCGGCACCGCGCGTGACTGACTGTGCATTACGGAGGCGCTGAATCTGGGATCAAGGATTGGTGCTGAAGAAGAACATGACAGCTTTTTTCGGCCAATACAACCAAAGCCGTCCGGGAAAGAGGGCTGCGCCGAAAACGGGATGCTGCCGGCGTGATGTTTTATGGAAGTCTTTGGGCGGGATTTGATCCTGGTGGGATGCCTTGGCGGTTCGACAGGCGTTTTTTTGCTTCCGCTGCCGTCATGGTCTGGCCTGGGACCAGATCATGCCGCCGAGCATCAGCGCGCAGCCGATGAGGGCCTGAGTGGTGAGAATTTCGCCCAGCAGCATCCAGCCTGCCACGGCGGCAAAGACCGCCTCCAGGCTCAGGATGATGGCCGCCGGGGCCGGGCGGGCGTCGCGCTGGGCCACGACCTGCAGGGTGTAGGCCACACCGACGCTCATGAGTCCGCCGTAGAGGATGGGGACGATGCCGGCCCAGAGACCGGCCAGGGTGATTTCTTCAAAGGCCGCGGCTCCGGCCAGGCTGATCAGGCTGCAGAAGGCGAACTGGACGGCTGCCAGCTTTATGGCGTCCACGGCCGCAAGCCCGCCGGTCAGCTTGCCGATGAGGAGCACATGCACGCCCCAGAAAAACGCCGACATGAGGACCAGCGCGTCCCCCTTGTCCATGGTCATGCTCTCGGTGACGCTCAGCATGTACATGCCGGCGATGGCCAGCCCCGCTCCGGCCCAGGTCCCGATGCCGTAGCGGTGTCCGAGGAAGATGCCGATCAGCGGCACGAAGACCACGTACAGTCCGGTGATGAACCCGGCCTTGCCCGCCGTGGTGTAGCACAGCCCGAACTGCTGTAGCCACGCGCCCAGAAAGAGGGCTCCGCCCATGAGCAGGCCGCCGCGGATCAGGGTGGACAGCGGCGGGGCGACGGTGGTGCGTCTTCTGTCCATATTCGCGATGAGGGGCAGGAGAGCCAGGGCGCCCAGCGCGAAGCGGATGCCGTTGAAGGTCAGGGGGCCCATGTGGTCCATGCCCATGCGCTGCGCCACGAAGGCCGCGCCCCAGATCAGGGCGGTCAGCAAAAGGAAGAGATTGGCGCGTATGGTTCTGGAGTTCATGGGGATTCCTTGTGCGGCAAGCGGGTGATGTCTTTCGGGCTGGATGGAGGCTGTAGCGGGCCGGGGGCGGCTCCGTCAAGGCGGGGGTGGAGGGTCGGGGGTAGGCGTGGGTGGATTTTAAAGGGGGGGGCGCAGAAGAACACGGACCGACACGGACGAACACGGACAGGCACGGACAAGGAATAATGGCCGCGCCTGTATTACCCTGTGTTTGTCCGTGTTCGTCTGTGTCGGTCCATGCCTGTCCGCGTCAGTCCGTTTCCTTCCGCGTCAGTCCACACCGGTTCATTTTCAGAGCACTCTTATCTCCGGCTCATTTCTTTTTCCACGCCCCATCGGGGCTCTGGATCCATGTTCCCGGGGCTTCCTTCTCGGCGATCTGCGCGGCTCGGGTCTGCCCTACCAGGGCGGGGGAAGCGTTCTGACGGGCGGCGATGGCCTTGTACACTTCCCGGCGATCGGCGTTTTCGGCGTTGATAACGTCGGCGCTGGGCTTGTTTCCGGAGCGGAATTCCAGAAATCCCTGGTTGTTTTCACCAACGAGGCCCTGGGCTTTGAGTTCGTTGATGACAGGCAGGCGGGCGAGCATCCTGTCCTTGATGCCTTGGGCGAATCCTGCCTGTACGCAGAACATGACGCATAAAAGGGCCAGAAGAATCGGTATGAGGTGCTTCATTTTGCGCATATGGGACTCCAGTTCAGTTGCTTGGGTTCAGATTTTGGTCGGCCTTGTCGATGTCGCTGAAAAAGTCTTCCAGGTCCTTTTGGACCCGCACGTTGACATCGATGGTGATGTGGATGGGTTTGACCTCCACCGGCGCCATCTGCACCTCGTGGCGGGTGCTGCAGGCGCTTTGCAGAAGCAGCATCGCGGCCAGGGCCATCAAGGGAATTCGCACGTTAACCTCCGTTTTTCATCAGTTCCAGGAGCTGTCGGTATTGCAAAAGTTGATCCAGGGGCAGGCGGAAATTTACGTCCAGGCGGATGCCCTGGAATACGGACCCCGGTGAAGAGGCCTCGACCCGTGCGAAGCCGCCGATGTCGCGGTTGTAGCTGAACGGCAGGGGTTTTTCGGGTTTGCCGTCAAGCTCCAGTGAGACGACAAGCTCCCTTTCCTGGGTGTTGATGCGGATTCTGGCCCAGTCGTAGGTGAAGTCCTTCAGGGCCTCCGCCGCCAGGTCCAGCTGACCGTATTGGGGCGTCCCCGGGGGAATGCCGGCCGTCAGGATCTCCGTGCCCTTGACGCGCAGTACTCCTTTTTCGCCCGGAGTGGAATACAGGAAGCCGTTGTCGAAGGTCAGGTTCCCGTCCGCCCAGTGCACCGGGATGCGGCCGTTGGCGGTGCCCCCGCCCTGGGCCTGGGTCATGCCGAACTGCTCCAGGGCCTGCGCCATCTCGACCCGGTCGCAGTAGAGTTCGACGGTGTAATCCTCAACGTTCGGGTTGATCCGGAACGCCTGGCTGCCGATGCGGCCGCCGGCCCACTCAAAGCGGCAGCCTTCGACCAGGATGCTGTGCAGGGCTTCGACCTGAAAATGGATGTCGCCCTGCTCAAGGATGATGGTGCCCAGTTGCAGGCGCTCGAAGTTCATGCGCCCGTCCGGGTCGGAGCGCATGTTCAGCAGGTTGGAAAAGGCCAGTTCGACGGCCCCGCCGCTTAACGTGAGTTCACTTGTCGTGTGCGCCAGGGACAGTCCGGTGAGCTTCAGATCGGCGGGGAGCATGGGCGCTCCACTGCTCATGTCCAGGCGCGCGGTGGCATCCAGGCGGGCGCTGCCCGACAGATCGCCCAGCGCCGGGAGGAGACTCGTCAGCTTGCCGGGCATGGTGATGGTCTGGGCGGCCTTCATCTCGATCCAGGAGCCGGAAATGTTTTTTGCGTCGATGCGTCCCTTCAGGGGCGCCCGAACCGCCACCGGCAGCACCGAGAGATTCCCGTCGAGGCTCGCGCCGTGCAAATCTTGCGCGATCCTTGATGAAATTTTTGCCAGTCCTTTCCCTTTCCATTTCAGATCGAGGTCCACGCTGCCGGACGCCGTCGTCGGTTCGGGCCAGGCCAGGGGCAGGCGCAGGTTCATGAGCGCCACGGTGTCCCCACTGCCGGCGCGTACTGCAGCGTTTATGACGCCGCTCAAGGTAAGCTGTTCGGCCAGGGCAAAGGCGCATTGTCCGTCAAGGCGGGTCGTGGTCAGGGCCATGCCGGGCTGTTTTGCCTCCAGGCGCGCTCCGGTGAGGCGTATCGTTCCGCTCACATCTGGAGCGGCGGTGGCGTTAACGGTCATGTTCAGGCCCGAGAGGGTTGCGCCCAGGGTTTCCCGGGTCACGCGCAATCTGCCCAAGGCCAGGGACCCGTCAACGCGCGTGCCGGAGGAGCCCTTGGCGGCGTCGAGGGTCAGGGTAGTCGTGTCCAGGGCAAGGACCAGTTCCGGCGTCTGGGTCGGGCGGGCTTCAAGAGCGTCGAGGGCCGCCGTGGCGCGCATGTTCCAGCCCTGCTTCGAGGCTTTGAGCTCGAAGCTTCCGGCCAGATGCGGAGGAGACGAAAAAGCGAAGCCCGACAGGGCCTGCGCGGTCAGGTCCCAGGAACAGCCAAAGGACATCTCTTCAAGGTTCGCCCGGATGTCGGCGACGCTCAGGGTCAGCGGCAGGGGGGCGTCAAGGCTCAGGGCCGAAATGGAAAGGCGCGGTTCTTCCTGCCAGGCAAGGTCGAGAGTGGCGTTGCCGTCCTGGGCCAGGGGCGTGTCGCCAAGCATGGTTCGCAGGGAGTCAAGGCCAAGCCGGGCTTCAAGAACGGGCTTTTGGTTCGGGGGCAGGGATGCGTGGGCCTCGGCCCGCACGGTTCCGGCGAGAGGCAGGGCGTCGAGGCCCGGGACCATCCCGGCCAGGGCCGCGATGGAGGCCGGGGGCAGGACGCAGGTCAGCCGGAAATCGTTTTGCCGCAGGTTCCCCTTCAGCGCCAGGTTCACGCTTTGCCCGGCCAGCGCGGTCTCGGCATTCAGGACGATGCCTGCATCTTCATCAAGGCCGCCGTTCACGCTGAAAGGAAACGAGTGCCCAAGGCCCGGTCCTTCAAGGCTGATGCGGCCTTCAACGGACATTTCGTCCACCCAGGGCAGGAACATGGTCCCGGATTCCGCGCCGGATGATTTCTGAAGCCGGGGCAGACCGGGAATGTCCCAGTCATCGACATTTTTTTGCACCCGGATCGACAGGCCCAGGATCCTGATCCTGTCGATTCGGCCACGCAAGAGCCCGGACAGACTCCAGTCGATGAGCACGGCCTCGGCGGCGAGGCCCGCATCGCTGGACAGGGATATTTCGCCCAGATCAAGGCCCGAAAAGCCTGCCCCGCGAATGTCCATGCTCAGCTCGGGAGCATGCAGGGTTCTGGCCAGCGCGGGCACGAAAAGTTCCTGGGCGATGCGGGGCAGGGCGATCCAGAGAACGGCAAGGACAAGGCAGGACAGCGTGAGGAAAAACAGCAACCCGCGCAGGAAACGGGAGGGAGCCGGTCTGGCGGGCTGGTCATTGGCGTGCGGGGTCGCGTTGTCCGGCGCGGGGCCGTTTGCAGTGGACATGATTCTTTGTCTAGCAAAGGACCGGACAAAGGCAAAGAGCGTGTTTGAGGTCTTTCGGGAAGATTCGGGCGTTTCAAGAAAAAACGCCCCGCTTCATGGTGAAGCGGGGCGAGTCATTTCAAGGCATTTCTGACTAGATCGTTTCGTCGTACTGTTGGTTTTAAGATTCTTGAACCCTTAAAAACTTTTCTTCGTAGCGTTTGGTGACGGTCTCTCCGTCTGGTTTGCCCGGGCTGATGGGTTAAAGTCCCCCGCCTCTTCAGGCCTTTTTTTCGACGCTACCCTCAGCAACCTTTCGTCCAAGATGTATGGCCCAATGGTCTTACCTCCGCTTAGGTTAACACGAACAATCCTTGATTCCTTTATAAGCCTGGCGGCTGGCATTGTCCAGATGGGAAGTGATTTTTAGTCTCTCAAATCACGGCCAGTTGCATCTTGCCCCACACGCCGATCTTGCCTTCGCATTGCGTGAAGACGCCGTCGAGGCCAAGGGACTCCCAGCCTTGGGCCTTAGCCAGAACCGCGTCCATGGCCGAGGCTCCGGTCAGGGCGTTGGCCAGAGCCGTGGCCGCCGCGTCGGCCAGGGCCGCGTCTTTTGAGCGGACCACGACAAGGTCGGCCTTTCCGAAACTCAGCGAATGTCCGATTTTGGCCGAGGACGCGCAGAAGGAGCAGGGAAATTCCCGGGCCGCTACCGGAACGCACAGGCGGACGGCTTGGTCCGGCATGTTCAGGATGCCGATGTGCCGGTCCCGGGTGGAGCAAAGGTAGGTGTCCCCGCCGTTTTCGATCAACAGATCAGGCGAGCGCTCCCGGAAACGCTCGGCCAGCATCTGGGTCAGGGTTCCGGCCACGGCGGCCATGGGGCCGACTCCGGTCAGGGACGCGGCATGGCACATGCGGCGGATGATTTCCGGAGCGCGGGGGGCGGTTTCAAGGGGTTCAAGAGAGGTCAGAAATTCGGGGTGCACGGCCGCGTAGGCCTTGATCTGTCCGCGCAGGAGCCGAACATGGTCGGCCATGGCTCCGCCGAGGTCTTCCCGCGCCGCGATCCACAGGTCCGTTTCCTCGATGACGAGCTGGAAGGAGACGAGGTCGTCACGCCGGGAGGCGCGGTAGGTGCGGAAGGGGGACAGGTGGGCAGGGCGGGTCATGCCGGGGGATTCGCTACACATGCGGCCATCAGCGTTTCGGTCTGCTCCTTGGACATGGGTCTGCCCAGATGATAGCCTTGTGCCAGGTCGCAGCCGAGTTCCTGCAGGGATTCAAGCTGCTGCTGCGTTTCCACGCCCTCGGCCACGATGCGCAGATCCAGGATTTTTCCCAGCCCGATGATGGCCTTGATGATCTCAAGGTTGTTGGGGTTTTCGAGCATGGTCTGAACAAAGGAGCGGTCGATCTTCAGGATGTCGATGGGCAGGCGTTGCAGGTAGGACAGGGACGAATATCCCGTGCCGAAATCGTCCATGGCGATCTGAAAGCCCATCTTCTGCAATCGCTCCAGTCTGGAGGTGGCCTGCTCGGGATTGTCCATGACCGCCGTTTCGGTGATTTCGAGCTTGATGTGCCGCGCCTTGAGGCCGGTTTCGTGCAACAATTCCGTCAGGACGGGGATGAGTGACGCCTGCAACAGGTCCTTGGGCGAAAGATTCAGGGACATGCTGATGTCAAGGCCGGGAAATTGAGCTTGCCATCCGGCCAGGACCAGGCAGCCGCGGCGCATGACCCATTTGCCGATTTCGGTGATCAGTCCGGTTTCCTCGGCCACGGGGATGAATTCTCCCGGGGCGAGATGACCGCGCAGCGGGTGGTTCCAGCGGATGAGCGCCTCGAAACCACGGAGCGTTTGCCCGCGCAAGGCGTAGATGGGCTGAAAGAAGAGTTCGAATTCATCTTCGACCAGGGCCTGGCGCAAGTCGTTTTCGAGTTGCACGGTCTGCACGACCTGTTCGTACATGCTCTTGCTGAAGACCTTGAACTGGTTTTTGCCCAGCTCCTTGGAGCGGTACATGCTGATGTCGGCATCCCGCAGCAGGTCGTTGGGAGAGGTGTAGCGCACGGTCTGCAGCACCACTCCGACGGAGGCGCTGACCAGCACGTCCCGATCCTGGATCTTGAGAGGCTGGCGGATGGTCTCCAGAAGCCGGCGGGTGATGCCGATGGCTTCCTGGTTGCTCTGAAAGTCTTCGAGCAACACGGCGAATTCGTCTCCTCCCATGCGGGCCACCGTGTCCATGGTGCGTAGGTACTGGGTCAGGCGGGCGGCCACTTCCTGCAGCAGATGATCTCCGGCCTGATGGCCGAGGGTGTCGTTGACCCGCTTGAAGCTGTCCAGGTCGATCATGAGCACGGCAAAACGATACTCGGAGTTGCGCTGCTGCCTGGTCTTGGCCCGGTTCAGCCTGTCCATGAAGAGCACCCTGTTGGGCAGCCCCGTCAGATTGTCGCGCAGGGCCTGCCTGGTCAGCTGCGCTTCGTAATTCTTGCGTTCGGAGATGTCGCTGAAAATGAAGAACGCCCCGGAGATCGTGCCGTCCAGCACGTAGGGATAGCCGAGCATGGAGACGGGAATGATCCGTCCGTCCTTGGTTTTGCGTTGCGTCTCCGTGCTCACCGAGGTTCCACTCAGCACCGTGGAGATGAAGGCAAAGCTTTCGTCGAGGCTGTCCGGGTTCAGGAGCATTTCGAAGAGGGCGTGGAGATCGCTTCTGGTGTATCCGAAGAGGCTGGTGAAGCTCGGGTTGATGTCCATGGGCGCCCCGTCCTTGCCCAGCAGCAGGATGCCTTGCGGGGAATTGTCGAAGAGCTGCTGAAAGAGGCCCTTCTGGATGGCCAGCCTGCGCTCGGCCTTCTTGCGCTTGGACACGTCGCGCATTGAGCCTTCGAGGTGACTGATGGACCCGTCGGAGCGCTTGACGGTGCGCATGTTGATCGAGATCCAGGTTTTTTTTCCGCCCTTCATGAACGCGTCGAGTTCAAAATTCTGGGCGGTGCCGAGCTGCAGGGCCCGGCTCAGCAGTTGGACCCGGTCGGCGGAGGAGATGACGCGTTGCAGGAAGCCCTGGGCGTCGGCCATCAGACTGCCTATGTCGTCGTAGCCGAAAATGCTGGCCATGGCCGGGTTGGCGCTCAGGAGGTCGTGATCAAGGGAGATCTGGAAGATGCCCTCGGTCGCGTTTTCGAAAATGGCGCGGTGCTTTTTTTCGCTTTGACGCAGCGCTTTTTCCGTGGCGTTGCGTGAGATGGCCAGAGCCAGATGGTCAGCCACCGAAGCGAGTACGTGCGTGTCCTTGTCGCGGACGAAATGGTTATTCTCGGGAAGCGCGAAGACCACGGAACCCAGCAGCCGATCCCCGTAGCGCAGGGGCGAGGTGTCCGTGATTTGCGGGGATGGTGATTTCATGGCGTTGGCGGAGAGCATGGAAAGATGCTTCATGGTCTCGTGTCTGGCCAGATCCTGTCGAATGAAGAACGGGAACGTGAGCTTCGCGCCTTCCGCGCCAAGGATGGAGGCGAACATGATCTGGACCTCAAGGTGCTCGGCCAGGATGTCGAAGACCTTGGCTAGAAGCTCCTTGTCCGCCAGGGGCGTGCTGGCGGCGGTGGAAACCAGGTACAGAACCTGGGTGCCGATCTCGACACGTTTCTTGTCGGTGATGTCCCGGATGGTCTGGATGGCTCCGGCGATGTTGCCGTCCTTGTCGTACAGCGCCGAGGCCTTGGCCCAGACGTAGGCCCCGCGCCCGCCGTGAAGAAGCGGGACGAAGATTTCCGTGGCCAGCCCTTCGAGGTTGCTCTGGGTGGGCTGGTACATGGGGTAGTCCCGGCTTGGATCCTTGCCGATGAAGTCCAGGAGGATGGGCCGTGGATGCCCGTAAAAGGGAGTGCCGTACTCATAGCCCGATTTGCCCAGGATCTCTTCCTTGGGCACCCCGGTCATGCCTTCCATGGCCCGGTTCCAGGCAATGACCCGGTGTTCGTTGTCGACCACCAGGGTGGCGTCGGGCAGAAATTCGATGATGTGGTCCAGGCGCTGCTGCATTCCAAGGAGCGCTTCCTCGGCCAGGGCTCGGTCGGAAATGTCCCGGATCAGGACCAGGATCAGGTCGTCCTCGAGATTGGCGAAGCGGGCCTCGTAGTGACGGGTTCGGCCTGGGGAATGAATCGAGTACTCAGCCTGGAAGAACGAGGTCTCGGCCAGCATGCGCATGGCCAGGGAGAACGCCTGCGGGTCGGCGATGTCCGGAATTTCGTGTAGATTTCTCTTCAGGAGGCTGAGCGGCTCGACCCCGAAGAGGGCTTGCAGGCCGCCGCGGCAATCCTTGATCAGGCCGTCGCGGGTGATCCACAGGAATACGTCCGGCAGGGCCATGAACACGGCGCGCATGACTTCGTTGCGGTGCACCAGTTCGGCGGAGCTGATTTCCAGGGCCCTTTCCAGAACTTCCTTTTCTTCGTCGAATTGACGGTAGGCGTCCTCTATGAGGGCCATGAAGGGTTCAAGATCTGTAGGCAATTCTGAGGGATTGATCCGGGCCCGTTTGAGTTGGCGTTGTAAAAGGCGGTGCATGCTCATTCCTGCTCCCGCAGCACGGTAACCGTCATGGTCTGATTGTGCAGGCAGCAGGTCGTTCCAGCTTCGTCACTTCCTATTTCGCCATAGGAGTAAAAGCCTGTCAGGGTCGTGCGGGGGCCAAGAACTCGGGCCACGGCGTCAATCTCCTCTTCCACGAATTGTTTGAGCAGCATCTTGCGCCCTACGCAGCTGACCAGCATGGCCAGTGCGTCCCCGTCACCCCTCCGGGCAAGCTCGGCGGCTTTCCGCGCGCCGTCCAGGAGGTTGTCCATGTTGCCGCGCATGAGGCGGACCGTTGCGCCAAGCGGCATCTCTGCGCCAAAAAAGAGGGCGCCACGCTCCCGGTCCAGGCCGAGGATGGTGCGCACCACCCAGTTCGAGCCGCCGGCTTCGCATAGATACAGGGGAAAGAGATGTCCGCTGGCGGGAAGGTTTTTCGCGTGTTTGCCCAGATAGCGTTCGTAGAGTTTCAGGGCCGATTCTCCATCGAGTTCCAGCAGGACATTGCCGTGGGACTCGGTGATCAGCCTCTCAGGGCCAAACGGCAGCCAGCCGCCGCGCGAACCCTCGCCGATGTCGAGCCGTTCGCCGTAGAAGCCCACGCAGGCGACACCGCCGGAGAAAATCACCGATCCGTGCATGATGGCGGTGCGCTCGAAACGTTCGCCGTCGGCGGCCAGGCCGCCGGTGATTCCGACGCCCGGCGGAAGGAACTCCGCAAGTCCGGAAGCCAGGGCGCAGCCGTTGATGACCAGCCCGTCCGAAAGCACGAACACATGGGTCAGCCCGGCGTGGGACAGGCTTGCGGCCAGATGGCGGCACATGTCACGGATGTCCGCGTGGTCCTTCAGGCGGGTGGCCGTGGATTCAAGCCTGGTCTCCTGGAAAGAGACCAGGGTCGCGACCATGGCGTTTTCAAGGAATGTCCGTCCCGAGACGACTCCTCCGGAGGAGCAGCCCATGAGGATCGCCCGTGGGCAATGGGTTTTGAGGGCCTCCACGGCGGCGGCGACGGCGGTCTCGTCCGTGTCGGACCAGAACACCAGCGCAAGGTCGGCGTCCAGGCCGTGGGCCTTTGCGGAAGAGGCTTCCCACTCTCCTTTGGAGTTTACGCTCATCTGGCTTACAATCATGATTTCTTCTTTGTGATGCGGATCCTAGTCCTGCCACCGCACGCGGATGTTCCGGATTCTATCGATGTTGGCAAAAAATGCCTCGACGACTTCGGGGTCGAAATGACTGCCCGAGCTTTCGCGGATGATGGCCAGGCATTTTTCCTCGGGGAAGGCTTCCTTGTATGGCCTTTCGCTGGCCAGGGCGTCGTAGGTGTCGACCACCGCGACGATGCGCGCCGCCAGGGGGATGTCTTCACCGGACAAGCCGAAGGGATAGCCGCTGCCGTCCCAGCGCTCGTGATGGAGCAGGGCCAGCGTGCGGGCCAGGTCGAGCAATTCGTTGCCGTCCAGATCCTTTCTGTCCCACTGCTCACAGCTCGAATGCGCCTCTTCCTTGCTGGTCAGGGGGCCCAGGATCTCGCAGCCGAACATGCAATGCTGCTGCATGATCTTCCACTCGGCGGGGTCGAGTTTGCCGGGTTTTAAAAGCACTTCGTCGGGGATGCCGATCTTGCCGATGTCGTGCAGCGGGGCGCAGTCGCGCAGGTTGGCGCAGCTTGACTCGTCCAGCCCCAGGGCCTCGGCCAGGACCGCCGCGATTTCTCCGACCCGGATGACATGATGGCCGGTCTCGTTGTCTTTGTATTCGGCGGCGCGGCTCAGCCGGTGCATGATCTGGCGCCGGGTGCGCTCCAGTTCGGCGGTGCGCTGACGCACGAGCTGTTCGAGGTTGGTCTGGTATTCCCTGTTTTCCCGGATCAGCCTGGCTTTTTCGATGACCTTGCCAAGGGTATGGTCGAGGATGCTGAAATTGTGCAGGGGCTTGGTCAAAAAGTCCCACGCGCCAAGCCTTACGGCCTGCAGCGCGTCGTCGACCACGCCCACGCCCGAGAGGACGATGACGGGCAGTTCCGGCGCCTCGATTTGAGCCTGCCGGAGGAAACCGTAACCATCGAGGACCGGCATGTTCAGATCGACGATGACGGCCGCCAGCTCGGGCAGGACCTTGCGCATGGCGTCGAGACCCTCGCGTCCGTTGGCCGCGTCGAGGGTCTCGTATCCAAGGTCTTCAAGGTAGGCGCACAGGGAGCGGCGCAGTCCGTCTTCGTCGTCTATAACCAGGATGTTCATGGGTTTTCCCGCCTTGCCGGCCTGCTCATGATGTCTGACATGCCCGCCTTGATATGTTGAAATCCTGCCGTCCGTCTAGGCATGCGACTCGTTTTTCACCGATTCGGCCGGTCCGGGCAATTCTATGCTGAACATGGTCCCTCCTTCGGGAGGGGCGGTGACGTACATGGCTCCGCCGTGGCCCTTGGTGATGATGAAGTAGGACACGGACAGCCCGAGGCCGGTCCCCGCTCCGGCGATCTTGGTGGTGAAGAACGGCTCGAAGATGCGTTTGCGGTTCTCAGGGGAGATGCCGGGCCCGTTGTCGGTGATGTCGATGCGCAGGCCCGTCCCCAGCGCTCTGGCCCGGATGCTGATGCAGGGATCGGAAACGGGCGGTTTGGCTTCGGCCATGGCCTGGGCCGCGTTGCGCAGCAGGTTCAGGAGGACCTGTTCGATTTCCGTTTCCGTGCAATGCAGGCAGGGCAGTTCTTCGGGCAGGTCCTTCACGATTTTTATGGATTTGAAATCGTAGTTTTTTTTGAGGTCATAGTCGCTGGAGGCGAGTCGCAGGGAATTGTCAAGGATGGTCCTTATGTCGCAGACCGAGCGTCTTGACTCGCTGCGTCTGCTGAAGTCGAGCATGTGACGAATGATCTCCGCCGCCCGGACCGCCGCGCCCTGGATGTCGCGGATGAAGACGTCGATCTTGCGCTCCTTCAGGTAGCGGTCCACGTGGTCAAGGTTGGCGCCGATCTTCGCCGCCGCCTCGATGTTCTTGGGGAAGTCGGCCCTGGTGCGCAAAGTGATGGTCTGGGCCGCCTGGAGCACGATGCCGAGCGGGTTGTTGATTTCGTGGGCGATGCCGGCGGCTATGCCACCGAGCGAGAGCATTTTCTCGGACTGGATCATGCTCTCCTGCATGGCCCGCACGTGCGTGATGTCCCGGGTGATGGCCAGGATGCAGGGTGTGTCGTCGACGCTCATAAACCTGGCCGAAGTGGAGCATTGCATGATGTGCCCGTCACGGTGGCGCATGTCGAATTCGAAGTTTTCCACTTGGCCGTCACGGAGCAGGGCTTGCACGAAGTCGGTCCGTCTTTCGGGCGAAGAGAAGATTTTCAGTTCCAGGGTGCTTTTCCCCAGGGCTTCGTCCCGGGAATACCCGGTGGTGCGCGTGAAGGTTTCGTTGACCTCCAGCAGTATCCCGTCTTCCTTTCTGGCCAGGGTGATGATGTCCGGAGAGAGCTGGAACAGGCGGGAGAACATTTCCTTTGAACGCCGCAGGGCTTCCTGGGCTTCTTTGAGTTCCGTGATGTCCACGGTCATGGACAGGATGCAGTCCTCGCCGTCCAGGGTAATCAGCCCGCCCGAGTAGAGAAGATGCCCAGTGCTCCCGTTGGGCCTTTGCACCCGGGTTTCGAGGTTGTGGATGTTGCGGCTGCCCTTGAGGCTCATGAATATCTCTTCCTGGTGCTCAACCGGCAATGCGCCGATTTCCTTGGGAGAGAGGTTGAGCAACTCGGTTTTGCTGATGCCCATCTTGTTCAGGAAGGCGGTGTTCGCGTCCATGTATTTTCCGTCCGGAAGGCGATTGATGGACATGGAATAGGGCGCGTGTTCAAAGATTGTGCGGAATCTCTTCTCGCTCTCCGCGATTTCGATCTGTTTTCTCTTGAGCATGGAAATGTCGCGGCCTTCAACGATAAAATTGACGACCTGACCATTCTCGTCGCGGAACGGAGACATAGTGAAGTCGATGTATGTTTCCTTGTCCTCGGTATCGACATGCACGACCTCACTGCGCACGGTCTGGCCCTTTTTGACCTGATCGATGAGATTCAAAAGAAACGATTCCGCCTTTTTCTTGTCGGGCCACCAGGGCCCGTCCCAGAAAGGCTTGCCCAGAACCTCCTCCGGTTTCGCCTTGGCCCATTTGATGCTGGTGCGGTTGGCGACGAGGAGGTTGCCCTTCAGGTCGAGCAGGCCGATGAATTGCGTGGTCTGTTCGAGCAGCGCCTTGTTCAGAGCCTGGGCGCGCTGCATTTCGACCTGGGCTTCCTTGCTTTTCTGGACGTCAAGATTGAGACCGATGATGCGGGTCGGGCGGCCTTCGTCGTCCCAGGAGACGGCGCGGCCCTTGCCCAGAATCCAGCGCCATGAGCCGTCCTTGGCGCGCAGGCGGTATTCCGCTTCGTACATGCCCCTGCCACCTTCATCAATGTAGGCGGAAAAGGCTCCCATGGCTTTTTCGCGATCCTCGGGATGGATGAGTCTGGTCCAGTCCTCCACGCCGCCTGTCACGGCCCGGGGCGAGTATCCGAGCATGGAGTACCATTCCTGGCTGTGCATTTCCCGACCCTCTGACGGATAATTCTCCCAAAATCCCGCCTGGGTGGTCTCAAGGGCCAGCCGGAAACGGTCCACCTGTTCCGTCAGGGCGGACTCGGTGCGCCTTAGTTCATGGATTTTCCTGCGCAGCTTGCGGCTCAGGACCCACGCGATTCCCGCAAGCACCAACAGGATGATGGCCGTGAAAAGAGCCGCGAGCTTCAAGGCATCAAGGGTCTGCTTGTCAGGAAAGAATGTCGGAAATTGAAGCCATCGATCGATGATGCCTTTCTTTTCGGATTCGCTGATAAAGTCCAGAGCCTTGCTTACGGAACTGGCCAGCAGCGGATAGTGCCTGCTGACGCCGATGGACAGCTCCTGGGTCGCCTCCAGGCTTCCCGCGACGCGCAGGTTGGGCAGTTTTTCCTGGTCGATGTACCAGGCGGCCACGGCCAGATTCTCGACAAAGGCGTCGACCACCCCGAAGGACACGTCGCGCAGGCCTTCGCGGATGGTTTCCACCTCCACCACGCTGAACCGGTCTCGGGCGGCCTCATGGACCATGCCGGCCGAAGCATAGCCCCGAACCACGGCCACGCGCATTCCGTCAAGGTCATCCAGGGTCAACTGGCCCTTGACGCGGCGGGAGGTGACGATGACATGCGGAATTGTTGCATAGGGTCGGGTGAAATACGTGTATTCGGAGCGATCCGCGGTGTTGACGATGGCCGGGGCCAGCGCCGTGGTCCCGTTTTGCAGGCCTTGCAGGACCTCGGTCCAGGGCACGCCCTGCTTGCGGAAGGTGATGCCGAGGAATTCTTCGATCCGCGCGATGATATCGGCGCTCAGGCCGGCAAATTCGCCGCCGGGTTTTTCGAATTCCAGAGGGGGAAATGAGCGGTCGAAGGAGAGAAGCAGGGAATCCCTGTGCTCGGCCAGCCACGCTCTCTCTTCCGGACTCAGGTCCGACGAGGGCATTGCTGCCGGGCATTGGCCGCATAGTGTCAGCAGCAGGAGCAGGGCAAGGATGAAACGCATGAGCCATTCCGGGGATGAAGATACAGGCCGTATGACTCGGCCATGGATGTCTCTAGCACGAGATTTGCCCCGGAAGCAATAAATGGGGCCGATCCTGGGCCTCTTTTCAGAAGGATGCCCAGGTCTTCGGGTTCGGGCGTCAGGGTTTGGCGTGTCTGACGCCCAGGCTGCGCCGGGCCACCCGGACAAATGCGTGGTATGACATTGTCTGCCTTTGCTACCCAAGGCAGTCAAGCATTTAGTGTTGTTGAAGATCCGAGTTGACTGCCTATCAGGCCCGCTTGCCTCCGTGGGGATAGGCGTGAAGCGGCCAAAGAGTCGGCCCGGTCCACTCGGGGTAGGGTCCCTCGTCGTGCAGACGCGCTCCTTCTCTGCCAAGGCCCAGTTCTTCCATGCGTTCCCGGGTGGGGATGCCGGTTTGCGCGTCCTGCCCTTGAAGGGCGTAGTAGCGGCGGAGAAGGTCCCGGTGCCTGGCACGCTCCTTTTCCATTTCTTCCGGGCCATGGTGGTCCGGGTTCAGGGGGATGGAGTCGTGGGCGCTGGTGATGCCCCGGCGGGCGTTGAAGGCTTTTTCCAGCGTGTAGATGCGGTCCGCTGCGTCAACGAGGCTCTTTTCGGAAAAGGTCTCTCCGGTGGCCGAACTCAGCAGGCGGGCCAGTCCTTCGAAAAGAGGATGCTTCCAGGCCAGGGGCAGGGCGTTGGCCCAGGAATTGACCGCTCCCTTGCAGCGTCCCACGGAGTCGGCCAGGGTGCAGACCCGCTCCGAGAGAATGATGGCCTGCACCGGGTCGTCCATGTCCGCATGCATGGCTCCGGAAGCCTGGAGCCTGGGATAGAGGTCCGGATCGTTTTCGCCGTAGGCCCAACTGCGTCCGCGCAGATGGTCGGCGCCGCGTGTCGAGGTGGCGTGGGCCAAGGCGAAGAGTCCGGCCGGGTAGGGGCCGCGGCTCAGGCCCTTGACGTGGTAACAGTACTGCATGGCCTCGGGGCCGAGAATCTTGGCCATGGAGAGCATGCCTTCGGCCAGGATATTGCCGAAGCCCTCCCGCAAGGCCGTCAGATGCACCAACTCGATCTGGTCTGCGGCGTTCTCCCAGGACAGGTCGAGACCGCCGGTCTGTTCGCGGGTCAGGATGCCGCGCGCAAAGAGGTCCTTGGCCAGGGCGATGGTGTTGCCCAGCGGAATGACGTCGAGGCCGTAGATGTCGCCAAGATTGCTCATCTCCATGATGGCCACGGGATCGCAGACCCCGCAGTTGGTGCCCATGCAGAAGATGGACTCGTATTCAAGCGCTTCGCCGTGTTCGCCTTTGCGCGAGCCGTCCGGGATCTCGTACACGTTCTTGCAGCGCACGGAGCAGTTCCCGCAGCCCGTGCGGCCGATCTCGTATTTCTTCCAGGCCTCGGGTCGCAGTTGCGGCGGCACCTCGCCCGGCTCCAGGTACTTGGTGTAATTGCGAAAGCCGGGGCGCCAGTCGCTCATGCCGTGATGGGAGCCGTACTTGGCGGCCACGTTCCGCTGAAATTCGTCCTTGGCGAAGAATTCCCGGTCAAGGGCGGCCAAGTCCTTGAAGGTCCCGGGGTCGGCCAGACTTACCGAATGGTTGCCGACGACAACGACCGCCTTGAGGTTCTTGGAGCCGAGCACCGCGCCGCTGCCACGCGCGGCCGAAGCGTATTTGTCGACGATGGTCGAGGCGAAGCGGACCAGGTTTTCGCCCGCCTGACCGATGCAGGCCACGGAGGCCTTTTGGCCGTGCTTGGCCAGGAGCAGATCGGTCGTTTCCCAGGCGCCCTTGCCCCACAGGTGCGCGGCGTCGTGCAGCTCGGCGCTTTCCGGCGTGACCAGCAGGTAGCAGGGTTTTGGCGCGCGGCCGGTGATGATGATCTGGTCGGCCCGTGCGCGCTTCATGACCGTGGCGAAGCGTTCGCCTGCGTTCCCGTCGCCGAGGATGCCCGAATAGGGTGAGAGGGTGGAGACTTCCATGCGACTGGTCATGCCTAGAATTGTCCCGGACAGCGGGCCAGGGGCGATGCAGTAGACGTTTTCGGGGTTCAAGGGGTCCGTGCCGGGGGGCACACGGTCGAAAAGCGTCTTGGAATTGAGGCCTCGGCCGCCCAGGAAGGAGACGGCCAGTTCGCGCGGCAGCTCCCCGGAACGGGCCTTCATTGTCGAGAGGTCGATATCCAGAATGCGCCCGGTCCAGCCGTGCATGAGTCCTCCTTGGCAAGGGTTGGGGTGTGGTTTCCCCATACTTCGGATCAGGCGCGTTGCCTAGATGCGCGGAAGCGTTCACAGGTTGGTTTGAAGATCCGCAACGGGTACGCCCGAGGCAGATTCGAGACACCCATAATACGTACAGATGCGTATTATGGGTGTCTGCATTTTGGTAGCACTACATATTACATTTCAGGTTCTTGATGAATAGAAATACGAGCATACGGAGTGAAAAACGTACAGGTTGGTGAATTCAAACAGATTGAAGTGGTGTATGGAACGCAGTCAAAAAAATACTTTTTTGAAGATCTGAATATTTTAAATAAATAGCATTCTGTATTTTTTGTATAAAATTAAATAATTTTCTGAATAATAATTAATAATTTTTTGGAGGGTGCCGTTATGAAAGAAAAAAGAATTTTTAATTTGTGCTTTGATAACAAGCATATCGTTTTTTATTGTGGAGCTTCTCAGGATGATATAGTGCAACTTGTGCAACTTGATCGTGTTGTATATGAAGAAGAGCATCTTGTTCCATTGTCTAGGATTAAGAGCTGGAACGATAAAAATAATAAAATTTATTGTGTTGCAAAAGAAATAGAATCAAATAAGATAATTGCATATATAGGCATGTTCCCTCTGAAAGAAAGAACTTTTATGGATGCTCTCAGAATTGACTTTGATGAAACAAAGATAACTCCAGACGATATAGATTGTTACGAAAAATCCAAGATGTATTATTTGTATATAAATTCTGTCGTTGTCGCTCCTGAGTACAAGTCAAATTTCTTGATTTATAAGAATATTTTTGCATGTTTCTTCGAGTTTGTTGTAGATCTTACACAGGATGATATTTTTATTTCTGACGCATGTGGCCGTGCCACGTCTGAAGAGGGAATCAAGCAGTGCAAGTCATTTTTGAGAATGCAGGAAGTTGCGAATGACGATAAGTCCGGGTTGCGGATTTTTCACGCCAAGCTGTTTCCGGTATCCATGCGACTTCCTTTCGATGTCGGGAAGAAGATTCACAAATTGTACACTGAAAAATATGCATGCATGGCGTAACGGTCTCAGAGTGCCTGCCACAGGATCTTGCAGCCGATGGCAAGCAGCACGCCGCCGCCGAGCACTTCCGCGTACTGGCCGAGGCGGGTCTCGCAGCCGAGATATTTGCCCAGATGCAGGCCTGCGGCGGTGAAAAGCAGGGCCACCACGCCGATGATCGCCGCCGGGACCCAGATGGACAGGCCCAGCATGGCAAGGGTGAAGCCGACGGCCAGGGCGTCGATGCTTGTGGCCACGGAGAGCATGATCAATTTTGTGCCCACGGTGGGGTCCTGGCAGGCATTGTCCTCGTCCTTGTGCAGCCCTTCCCAGAGCATGTGCCCTCCGATATAGAGGAGCAGGGCGAAGGCGATCCAGTGACCAAAGCGCAGAAAATATTCGCGTACGGCATAGCCGCCAAACCAGCCGATGATGGGCATGACGGCCTGAAATAGTCCGAAGTGCCAGGCCAGACGAAAGGTGTGCCGCCTGGTCACGACCTTGAGCGCCACGCCCGAAGCGATGGCAACGGCAAAGGCATCCATGGCCAGGGCGATGGCCACGGCCATAATTTCAACGAAAGGCATTGTGTTCTCCTGCGGGTGAAAGGGCAAAAGGCAGATAGCCCAAGGTGTGGCGCAAGGCAAAGCCGAAATTGAGCCGTTCCAGGGGCCGGAAAGTCACGGTGTGCCGACGGGGCACAAGATTTATTGACGGCCTGCCCCCCGCTGTTTAGAGGGGGTGCGCTGGCCCGGATTCTAGCTGGGCTTGTATCATTCAGGTAAGACGGTGGAGGATTTTGATGCGATCTCGGAATCTCGAAAAATGGACCGTGGAACGTTCTGTGGAACTCTACGGCGTGGACAACTGGGGCGGGGGATATTTCAAGATCACCCCCGACGGCAAGCTCGGCATAACGCCCTTTCCGGGCAAGGGTGTCTGCGTGCCCATTCCCTCCATCATAAGCGGCCTGCAGGAACGAGGTCTGGGACTGCCGGTGCTGCTTCGGATCGAGAATCTGCTCGATGCGCAGATTTCCCTGCTTCACGATTCTTTTGCCTCGGCCATCAAGACCCTGCAATACAACGGCGAATTTCGCGGCGTGTATCCGGTCAAGGTCAATCAGCAGCAGCAGGTTCTCGAAGAGATCGCCAAGGTCGGCAATCGCTACAACCACGGCTACGAGGTCGGCAGCAAGGCCGAATTGATCGCGGCCCTGTCTTTCCTGAAAAATCCCAAGGCCTGTCTGGTCTGCAACGGCTACAAGGACCGGGATTACATCGATCTGGCCCTCTACGCCTGCAAGATGGGTTTTCTGTGCTTCCTGGTTCTTGAAATGCCAAGCGAACTGCCGCTTATCATGGATCGGGCCAAGGCGCTCGGCATCAAGCCGCGCATCGGCGTGCGCATCAAGGTCTCGACCCAGGCGGGCGGACACTGGGCAGAGTCGGCCGGGGACCTGTCCATCTTCGGCCTGTCCACGGCCGAGGTCGTGGATGTGCTCGACCTGCTGCGCGGACAGTCCATGCTCGATTGCGTGCAGCTCCTGCATTTTCATCTCGGTTCGCAGATTCCCAACATCCGCGACATCCGAACAGCCGTGCACGAAGCCACGCGCATGTACGCGGAGCTGGCCAAGGAAGGCTGCGCCATGGGCTATCTGGACCTGGGCGGCGGCCTGGCCGTTGACTACGACGGCTCCCACACCAATTACGCCAGCAGCCGCAACTATTCCCTGGAGGAATACTGCACGGACATCGTCGAGTCGGTCATGGCCACGGTGGACGAGCAGGATCTGCCGCATCCGCACATCATCACCGAGTCCGGCCGGGCCACGGTGGCCTATTATTCGGTTCTGCTGTTCAATGTGCTGGACGTCAGCCGCCTGGAAGACCGCACCGTGCCCCAGGCCCTGGACGAGGACGACCCCGAGGCCATCCACAACCTGCTGGAAGTGTACAACTCCCTGTCGCTCAAGAATCTTCAGGAATGCTACAACGACGCCATCTACTACCGCGACCAGATGCGTCAGCTCTTCCGCCTGGGCCAGTGCAGCCTGCGTCAGCGCGCCATGAGCGACACCATCTTCTGGGCCGTGATCCGCAATATCGCCGAGAAACTGCCCGAGATGAAGAATCCGCCTTCCGCCCTGAAGGACGTGGATTTGGCCCTGGCCAGCATCTATTACTGCAACATGAGCGTGTTTCAGTCCCTGCCCGACGCCTGGGCCATCGGACATCTCTTCCCGATCATGCCCGTGCACCGGCTCGACGAGTGTCCCGAAGAGCAGGCCATCCTGGCCGACATCACCTGCGACAGCGACGGCAAGCTGGACAGCTTCATCGACATTCACGGCGTCAAGCGCGTGCTGGAGCTGCATTCGGTCAAGTCTTGCGAGCCCTACTATCTGGGCGCGTTTCTGGTCGGGGCCTATCAGGAGACCCTGGGCGACCTGCACAATCTCTTCGGCGACACCAACGTGGTCAGCGTGCGCATCAATGAAGACGGCACCTACGACTTCATCCGCGAGCTTGAGGGCGACAGTGTTGCCGACGTGCTTTCCTATGTGGAATTTGAACCCAAGCAGGTTCTGGAGAATTTCCGCAAGGTGGCGGAGCAGGGGGTGCGCACGGGCAAGATCAGCCCCCAGGAGCGCTTTATGATCATGCGTGCCTACGAACGGGGCATGCGCGGGTACACCTATTTGAACGTGGGGCGGGATTGCGAAAATCCCGATGCCTGCAGCGGCGGGTTGTCGAGCGGGTTGTAATCTGAAACATTCCTTACCTGAAAGGAGGATCGCCATGTCCAAAGTGCTCATTATCGGCGCCGGCGGTGTCGGCCATGTCGTGGCTCACAAGTGTGCCCAGGTTCCCGATGTCTTCACCGAGATCATGCTGGCCAGCCGGACAAAATCCAAGTGTGACGCCATCGCCGCGTCCATCAAGGAACGGATCGGCCGTGAGATCCAAACGGCCGCCCTCGATGCCGACAATGTGGCCGAAACCGTGGCCCTCATCAAATCGTTTCAGCCCAAGCTGGTCCTGAACGTGGCCCTGCCCTACCAGGACCTGGCCCTCATGGACGCCTGCCTTGAAACCGGCGTGGACTACCTCGACACGGCCAACTACGAGCCCCTCGACGAGGCCAAGTTCGAATACAAATGGCAGTGGGCCTATCAGGAGCGCTTCAAGGAGAAGGGCCTCATGGCGCTGCTGGGGTCGGGCTTCGACCCCGGCGTGACCAACGTCTATTGCGCCTACGCCCAGAAGCACCTCTTCGACGAGATCCACGAGCTGGACATCATCGACTGCAACGCGGGAGACCACGGCCAGCCCTTCGCCACCAACTTCAATCCCGAAATCAACATCCGCGAGATCACCCAGCGCGGCCGTTACTGGGAGCGGGGCGAGTGGGTCGAGACCGATCCCCTGTCCTGGCGCATGAGCTATGACTTTCCCGAGGGCATCGGTCCCAAGGACTGCTACCTCATGTACCACGAGGAGCTCGAATCCCTGGTGCAGAATCTGAAGGGCCTCAAACGCGCCCGCTTCTGGATGACCTTCTCCCAGAACTATCTCAATCATCTGAAGGTGCTGGAGGGCATAGGTATGACCTCCATCGAGCCCGTGGACTACAAGGGCCAGAAGATCGTGCCCCTGCAGTTCCTGAAGTCCGTGCTGCCCGAACCGGGCTCGCTTGGACCTCTGACCAAGGGCCGCACCTGCATCGGCTGCGTCATGAAGGGCGTCAAGGACGGCAAGGAACGCAAGGCCTACATCTACAACATCTGCAGCCACGAGGAGGCCTACCGCGAGGTCGGCTCCCAGGCCATCTCCTACACTACGGGCGTGCCGGCCATGATCGGCGCCATGATGATGATGACCGGCAAGTGGCGCGGCGAGGGCGTCTTCAACATGGAGCAGCTCGATCCCGATCCGTTCATGGAGAAGCTGAACGTCCACGGCCTGCCCTGGGTGGTGGTCGATCTGTGATGGACGGACGCACTTCGTACCGGTTTGATCCCCGCCAGGTCGCCACGCCTTCCTTCGTGGTCGACCTGGGGCTCATCCGCCGCAATCTGGATGTGCTGGCGCAGGTCAAGGAACGCACCGGATGCAAGATTCTGTTGGCACTCAAAGGCTTTGCCATGTGGAGTCTGTTTCCGGTGCTGCGCCAGGTGCTCGACGGCGTCTGCGCCAGTTCGCCGCATGAAGCCAGGCTCGGACGGGAAGAGTTCAAGCGTGAGGTGCATGCCTTCGCGGCCGGATATTCCCAGTCCGACATCTTCGACCTGTGCACTACGGCTGATCACATCGTCTTCAACTCCTTCGCCCAGCTGGAAAAATTCCGGGGACTTATCGCAACCGAGGCCGCGCGTCTTGGGCGTGAGATCGAGCTTGGCGTACGCATCAATCCGGAGCATTCCGAAGGGGCCGTGCCCATCTATGATCCGTGTTCTCCGGGCTCCAGGCTTGGCGTGCGCCGGGCTGACTTCCGCCCCGACCTGCTGGACGGCGTTACGGGCCTGCACTGGCACAACCTGTGCGAGCAGAACTCGGACTGCCTGGAGCGGACCATCGCGGCGGCGGAGAAGAGCTTCGGCGAATTCTTCGGACGCATGCAGTACGTCAATTTCGGCGGGGGGCATCACATCACCCGTCCCGACTACGACGTGGACCTCCTGTGCCGGCTCGTCAGCGAGTTCAAGCAGCGTCACGGAGTGCAGGTCTATCTCGAACCCGGTGAGGCCGTGGCCCTGAACACGGGCTACCTGGTCTCGACGGTCCTGGACGTGACCCAGGCCGACATGCCTATCGCCATTCTGGACACTTCCGTCCCGGCGCACATGCCCGACGTGTTGGAGATGCCCTATCGCCCGTACATCGTCGGCTCCGGCCTGCCGGGCGAGAAGGCTCACACCTACCGCCTGGGCGGCCAGTCCTGCCTGGCCGGCGACGTGGCCGGGGAATACTCCTTCGACAAGCCCCTGGAACCGGGCGACCGCCTCGTCTTCACGGACATGGCCCACTACTCCATGGTCAAGACCAATACCTTCAACGGCATCCAGTTGCCCTCCATCGCCACCTTCGAACCCGAGGACGGGTCCATGCGGGTGGTGCGGAGCTTCGGATACGAGGATTTCAAGGGCAGGTTGTCCTGAAAGCCTGAACGTCTTTGGGACCGACACCAAAAAGCGGGAATCCGAATCATTCGGGCTCCCGCTTTTTTCATGACAATTCGAAATCTTCCTTTTTTTTGTTTTTCTCGGGTACTCCCGTGTACCCGAAACATCCCCACGCTCCCCCCTTGTTCGGCAATGCACAATAGTGTTTACTTAGTATGAATCTGAAACATGTTTCGTGTCGGCTATGACGATGCAGCAATACAGCATCGATGCTTTGCATGCTGCACAGAGCTGATTGTCATTCGGTTCGACGTGGCTTTTCATCTCCGGCAGCCAAATTGATTCTCTGATTTTGACCATGTCGCGACGAGAATCGCTGGGGATTCAGCCTGACATTTCCTTTCCGGAAGAGCGTCATTTCATCAAAACACAGGAGCTTTCATGAAAAATGTTACGCGTGTGCTGGCCGCTGTTGCGGTCTCGTTTTTTCTCCTTGGACTCGTTGCCTGTTCCGACACGGAGGTTGATTCCCTCGAACGTGTCCGCGAGGCGGGCGAGATCAGTTTTGCCATGAGCGGCGGCTATCCACCCTTTAATTTCTATAGTGAAAACAACGAGTTGGTGGGATTTGACGTGGATGTGGCTCGCGAGGTGGCCACCCGCCTGGGAGTGACCCTCAAGCCGGTGACCACGGAATGGAGCGGCATCATCGAGGGACTGCGCTCCGGCGTGTATGACGGCATCCTGGGCAGCATGGCCGTGACCGAGGATCGACTCAAGGTGGTCAACTTCTCCACGCCCTATTACTATTCCGGGGCGCAGATGATGGTCGGAAAGGATTCACCCTTTGCCTCGCCTGAAGACCTGCGCGGCCGGATCGTGGGGGTGGTCACGGGCACCACCTTTGCCGACGACGCTGCCAGGCTCGGTGTGGGCGAGGTCAAACTCTACAAGGACGATACCCAGACGCTGACCGAGCTGTCGAACGGTGTGGTGGACGGCGTGATCACCGACCGTGTCGTGGGCGTGAACGCCATGAATTCCGACAGGTTCGAAATCGCCCCTCTGGGCCCGCCCCTACGCAGCGAGAACATAGCGGTGGCATTCAACAAGAATGACCAGACCCTCCTTGAAGCCGTCGATCAGATCCTGCGGGGCATGCACGAAGACGGGACCCTGGCGCGATTGAGCGTCAAGTGGCTGAGCACCGACATTACCACCAAGTAGACGCCTCACGGCAATGACACTGCGTCCGGGGCGTTACGCCCCGGACGGTCCCAACCTTCAAGAAATCGGACACTCGCATGTATTTCGACTTTGCGGCTCTGCCCAAGTATCTTCCCTATTTTCTTCCGGCGGCGTGGATGACGCTCAAGGTCTCGGCCCTTGGCATCGTGCTGGGCGTGGCCCTGGGCCTGGGCACGGCCTTCATGCGTATCTCCAAGCGCCGTTTGCTGAGCATTCCCGCCCGCGCCTATATCTACGTGGTGCGCGGAACGCCGCTGCTGCTGCAATTGCTGTTCATCTATTTCGGCCTGCGCAGTCTGGCCGGGCTGACTGCCCTGACCTCGGCCGTGCTCGCTCTTGGCATCCACAACGGCGCGTACATCGCCGAGATATTCAGGGGGGCCATCGTCTCCATCTCAAGCGGGCAGATGGAGGCGGCGCGCAGCCTGGGCATGCCCTATTCCAGGGCCATGGTGCGCATCATTCTGCCCCAGGCCCTGAAGCGCGCGGTGCCGTCGCTGGGCAACCAGTTCATCATCGCCCTCAAGGATTCATCCCTGGCCAGTACCATCACCATCAACGAACTGCTGCTCAAGTCGCAGCAGCTGGCATCATCCAATTTCATGATGATGGAGATGCTGCTTCTCGCGGCGGTGTTCTATCTGCTTTACACGGCCGTGTTCAGCTGGCTGTTCCGGGCCCTGGAGGCCCGGCTCGATGTCTCGACGCAGTAGTCCTGGCCGTAATGCGGAGTTGGCGCGTGGCGTCACGGCGCAAGTCCGGTAGCGGAAAATTTTCAAACCACGGGAGGAAGCGGTGCAACAGACGCCGGTCATTGAAATACAGGGGCTGAACAAGTGGTTCGGCGACCAGCATGTGCTCAGGGGCATCGACATGGCGATCATGCCGTCCGACGTGGTCTGCGTCATCGGGGCCAGCGGGTCGGGCAAGAGCACTTTGCTTCGCTGCGTCAACTATCTGGAGACTTACGATCAGGGCGAGATCCGCGTTGGCGGGCAGCTCGTCCACGGCGACGAACGGTTCATCAACGCCCTGCGGTCGCGGGTGGGCATGGTTTTCCAGCACTTCAACCTGTTTCCGCACATGACAGTGCTCGGCAACGTCACCGAAGGCCCGACTCAGGTACGCGGGATGTCCAAGGCCAAGGCCCGGGAGCTTGGACGCTACTATCTGGACAAGGTTGGCCTTGGGGACAAGGAGGGCGCCTATCCCCAGAACCTTTCGGGCGGGCAGAAGCAGCGCGTGGCCATTGCGCGAGCCCTGGCCATGGAGCCGGAGGTGATGCTTTTCGACGAGCCCACATCGGCCCTGGACCCTGAGCTGGTGGGTGAGGTGCTGTCCGTCATGCGCAGGCTGGCCGACGACGGCATGACCATGATGGTGGTCACGCACGAAATGGGCTTTGCCCGCGAGGTGGCGGACTCGGTGGCCTTCATGGATGAAGGCGTGATCCTGGAGCAGAGCCGCCCGGACTCCTTTTTCGACGCCCCGAAGATGCCCCGCACCAGGGAGTTCCTCGGCCAGATACTGTAATCCCGGAGGCAGGCTGTCCATGTCGGGCGCAGACCTCTTGGCTGTGAAAAAAAACAGGGTAGTGTGCGGGATCTTCAGCAAAAAGAAAGACCATGGCATATGTGGGTTGTACCACCAAACCACAACTCCCGGAGGAATCTGCCATGGTCAGG